>DASQXU010000481.1:0-3325 GCA_035639555.1 Thermoleophilaceae bacterium | reverse complement strand
CGGTGATCGAAAATCCGTGCCCGACCTGCGGCGGCTCCGGCCAGACCCGCCAGCTCAAGCGCTACCGGGTCAACATCCCGGCGGGCGTGCGCAACGGCAGCCGAGTGCGGCTGGCCGGCAAGGGGGAGGCCGGCCCGGGCGGGGGACCGCCCGGGGACCTCTACGTGGTCACCAGGGTCGCCGAGTCGCCGATCTTCGCCCGCAAGGGCGACAACCTCGAGGTGGACGTCCCGATCACGATCGTGGAGGCGATCCGCGGGGCGACGATCGAGGTTCCGACCCTCTCCGGCACCAAGCGGATCCGCGTGCCCCCGGGCACCCAGCACGGCACCGTCCAGCGCCTCCGCGGCGAGGGACCGCCCAAGCTCGGCGGCCGGGGCCGGGGGGACATCCGCTACCGGCTCGTGATCGACGTGCCGCGCTCGCTCTCGCGCGAGCAGCGCCAGGCGGTCGACGACCTGGCTGCGGTGATGGACGGCAACCCGCGCGAGCGGCTGCTCTCGCGGAGCAGGTAGCGAGATGCCGAGGCGCCGGCGAGACGAGCCCCCGACGGGCCGGCCCGCCGCCGAGCGGGCCGAGCCCGACGATCGCGAGCGTGGGGTCTACATGATCTCGGTGGCCGCCGAGCTCGCCGGGATGCACCCCCAGACGCTGCGGATCTACGAGGCGCGCGGGCTGATCACACCGAAGCGCTCGCCCAAGAACACGCGGCTCTACTCGCAGCAGGACGTTGAGCGTCTCCAGCGGATCCAGGAGCTGACCGGCGAGCTCGGCATGAACCTGGCGGGGGTCGAGAAGGTCTTCGAGCTGGAGGGCGAGATAGAGCGGATGCGCCGACGCGTCCGGGCGCTCGAGCGCCAGACCGAGCGGGTCCGCAAGGAGCTCGAGGCGGAGCTCGGCCGCGTCCGCCGCTCGTTCCGGCGGGAGCTCGTCGTGTGGGAGCCGCCCGAGAAGGCGCTCCTCCCGGCCAAGGCGGCGGACGGGGCGTTTCGGGTCGCGCTCCGGCGGGGACGGGCGTAGGCGCCATCGAAAGCCGCCATTGGGAAGTGACCGCTCCTGACCACATCTACGGTACACACACTTAGATTTTCTCTCTATAGTCATAAGCGATATGCAAGCCGATAGGTTCACCGTCAAGTCCCAGGAGGCGCTCGCCGCGGCCCAGCGGCTGGCCGGCGCGCGTCGCAATCCCGAGGTGGTGCCCAACCACCTTCTGGTCGCGCTGCTCGAGCAGGACGGCGGCATCGTCGCCCCCGTGCTGCGGCGGGCGAACGCCGACCCAGAGGCCGTACGCCGGCGGGCAAACGAGGCGCTCGACGCGCTCCCCACGGTCACCGGCGATTCGAGCGCGCCGCCGGCGCTCGGACGGGCCCTGATCGAGCTGCTCCGGCGCGCCGAGGAGGAGGCGCGCGGAATGGGCGACGAGTACGTCTCGACCGAGCACCTGCTGCTCGCTCTGGCCGCCGACCCGAAGATCGACACCGGTGCCTCTCGCGACCGGCTCGCCGAGGCGGTGCAGGGGGTGCGCGGCCCCCATCGGGTCACCGACCAGAACCCCGAGGACAAGTACCAGGCGCTCGAGAAGTTCGGCCGCGACCTCACCGAGCAGGCCGAGCAGGGCAAGCTCGACCCGGTCATCGGTCGCGACGACGAGATCCGCCGCGTGATCCAGGTCCTCTCGCGGCGGACCAAGAACAACCCCGTGTTGATCGGCGAGCCCGGCGTGGGCAAGACCGCGATCGTCGAGGGGCTCGCCCAGCGCATCGTCGCCGGCGACGTGCCCGACTCGCTGCGCGATCGGCGGGTGATCGCCCTCGACATCGGCGCGATGGTCGCCGGCTCGAAGTACCGCGGTGAGTTCGAGGACCGGATGAAGGCGGTCCTCGAGGAGATCCGCCAGGCCGAGGGCCAGATCATCGTCTTCATGGACGAGCTCCACACGATCGTCGGCGCTGGTGCCGCCGAGGGCTCGGTGGACGCCGGCAACATGCTCAAGCCGATGCTCGCCCGCGGCGAGCTGCGGGCGGTCGGTGCGACCACGCTCGACGAGTACCGCAAGCACATCGAGAAGGACGCCGCGCTCGAGCGCCGCTTCCAGCCGGTGTACGTGGACGAGCCCTCGGTCGAGGACACGATCGCCATCCTGCGCGGCCTCAAGGAGCGCTACGAGGTCCACCACGGCGTCCGCATCCAGGACTCGGCCATCATCGCCGCCGCCACCCTCTCCCACCGCTACATCGCCGACCGCTTCCTGCCCGACAAGGCCATCGACTTGATCGACGAGGCCGCTTCGCGGCTGCGGATCGAGATCGACTCGATGCCGACCGAGATCGACGAGGTCGAGCGGCGCATCCAGCAGCTCGAGATCGAGCTCCAGGCGCTGCGCAAGGAGAAGGATGAGCCCTCGGTCGCCCGGCGCGAGGCGATCGAGCGCGACCTCGCCGACCTACGCGAGAGCTCGGGCGAGATGAAGGCCCGCTGGCAGTCGGAGAAGGAGGCCATCGAGGCCATCCGTCACGCGAAGGAGCAGCTCGAGCAGGCCCACCGCGACGCCGAGCGGGCCGAGCGCGAGGCCGACCTCCAGCGCGCGGCAGAGCTCCGCTACGGGGAGATCCCGCAGCTCGAGCAGCTGCTGGCCGACCAGGAGGCGCGCTTGCGGGAGCTCCAGACCGACGGTGGTTCGCTGCTCAAGGAGGAGGTCGACGACGAGGACGTCGCCGAGGTCGTGGCCAAGTGGACCGGGATCCCGGTCTCCAGGCTGATGGAGTCCGAGGTCGCGAAGCTGGTGCACATGGAGGAGCGCCTCCACGAGCGAGTGGTCGGCCAGGACGCCGCGGTCGAGGCGGTCTCGAACGCGCTGCGCCGCTCGCGGGCCGGGCTGCAGGACCCGAACCGCCCGATCGGCGCCTTCCTGTTCATCGGGCCCACCGGCGTGGGCAAGACCGAGCTGGCCAGGGCGCTCGCCGAGTTCATGTTCGACTCTGAGCAGGCCATGGTCCGGATCGACATGTCCGAGTACATGGAGAAGCACACGGTCGCCCGCCTCATCGGGGCGCCGCCCGGCTACGTCGGATACGAGGAGGGCGGCCAGCTCACCGAGGCGGTTCGCCGCCGGCCCTACTCGGTGATCCTGCTCGACGAGATCGAGAAGGCCCACAGCGACGTCTTCAACGTCCTGCTCCAAGTCATGGACGACGGCCGCCTTACCGACGGCCAGGGCCGCACCGTCGACTTCAAGAACACGGTGCTGATCATGACCTCGAACGTGCCGGGGGGACTCGAGGGCGTGCGGGCCACGTTCAAGCCCGAGTTCGTCAACCGGCTG
>DASQXU010000480.1:0-5298 GCA_035639555.1 Thermoleophilaceae bacterium | reverse complement strand
CTTCCCCCCGGCAGACGTCGCCGGGGGTCGGGCGGCTCTCCGGATAGGCCTCCTCGTGATGTCGAATCAGCGCCTGCCAGTGTTCGTCTCCCGCCCGCTCCACGGCTTCCCGGATTTCCTCCCTGGTGTAGGCCATGTCAGCCGGCTGCCTGGACGCGAGCGCCTGAGCCGCCACTGCGGCCGCGCGAGTGGTGCGCCACCTGGACCATTCCTGAGCTGAGCGTGAATCCGGCCATGGTCCTCCTTTCTCGGGCCTCGCCAGGAGTGTTTCAGACGCCGTCGAGCGGGCCCGAGCCGCGCCGCCGGCCGGAAGAGCGCTCTCGACTGCGTTCCCTCTTATCGCCCGGTGCGCGTAGTACGTGTCGGCACTCGGCATGGCGGCATGTGGCATGGGGCTCATTCTTCGGCCGGGCGCGGGAGTCCCGCAAACGGCATGCACCGGCAGGGCGCCGACTTCTGCAGCCCTCCCCGCGCCAGTCGCCCTGGCCGTACGGTATTTGAACGGGCAGGTCCGCGACGCCGGTTGCATCGCCACCTTCGCTGACCGAGGGCTTAGGCCGCGCGCCTCGCGTTGTACTCGTCGATGAAGGCGTCGAGGGCAGCCTGGTCGCCGAGATCGACGCCGGCCTCGTGGGCGGCCATCGCGAGCGCCTTGCCCGGCCCCCAGGTCGACTCGTCACGGACCAGGGCGAGCATGTCGTCGCGAAAAGCCGCGACGGCGCCTGCGGCCTCCTCGACCGCCGCCAGCGGGATCCCGCGGACCCGGCCGGCGTAGCGCACCCAGGCCTGGAGTAGCTCAGGGACGGCGCGCTCGAAGAACTCGGGCTCGCGAACGACCTTCCGCGGCAGGAACCAGGTCATGAAGAGCTCAACCACCACCGGGCTCCAGCGAAGCGGCCGGCCCCCGCCGTCGAGGTAGTCGGCGCAGTAGTCGATCGCCAGCATCGCCAGGTCGGCCACCTCGCCTGAATCGTGGAACGGCTCCGCCTCGGGTGAGGCAAGGAAACCGTCGAGCGCGGCCTGGCGGTCGGAGTCGCTGACCTCCTCCGGCTCATAGCTCCCGCCCTCCGGCAACGCCGCCACATGGGCGGCCACCGCGGCGAGCTGGGGGGCGAAGTCGTCGCTGACCGGCGGATCGAGGGTGTGCTCCGTGCGCCACAGTGCCTCCCGCGATCGCACGGCCGCCTCGGCGAGCTCGATCTCGTCGAAGCGAAGCTCGCCGGCGCCGGCCACCTCGGTAGGTGCCCTTGCGACCGACTCCTCGAGCTCGGCCAACGAGGGCCCGACGAGCAGATCCTTCGCGATCCCGCCGAGGTTGTGGTCGATCAGCACGCCCACCAGGTAGGGCTCGTGCCCTGGACGCTCGAACTCGACGAGCACGTTTACCGCGTCGTCGAAGACGGCATCGCGCATGATCAGGGCGCGCCGTGCCTGCGCCGTGCCGAGCCCGTCGCGCCACGCCCGCTCGTCCATCCCGGCCTCCGCCAGCCGGCGGGCCGCGGCGCCGCTGGCGGAGGCGACCGCCTCGGAGCCCACTGCCTCCATCCCACGGAGGACGGCGAGCGCCCGCTCGTCGCCGGCGCGTTCGAGCGCCGCCACCACGCGCAGCCCGATCTCCTCCTCGGGGTCGGCGTCGATCGGCGCGCCCGGGCCGAGCCTCCAGGTCGAGACAAGCGAGGAGGCGAACATCTCGGCGTCGAGGGAGCTCTCGACCTCGGGTACGGCGCAGCGCGCCTCGCTGGCCAGCTTGCGGGCGAGCTCGGCCGCGATCCGTTCCGGGCTCGGCTCGAGCCCTGGCCCGCGCCTTCCCCGTGTTCCCCGATTCCGGCTCGCGTTCCTCGGCGACCGGCCGGAGGCCCCGTGCCCGCGCTTCTTGCCCATTGGCGCCACCGTAGCCTCCGGACCGGCGGCAGCGGCCCGGCGGGAAGCACAACCCCGCAATTCGCGCGATCTTTGCGGCTCTCCCGAGGCCGTCCGTAGAATCGCCGCGACAGGGACGAGCGAGATAAAGGAGATGACGATGCTCAGTCTCGACAAGGTCGACCTCGACCTGCTCTCGAGCGCGCTCGAGGATCACTCGCCCAGCATGCAGTGGTGGCTGGATCCGAGGACCGGAGAGGCGATCCCCAAGTCCGAGGACCTCGGGTGGGGCGAATACGGCGACGTCGACCCGGACGCGCTGATCGCGATCGATCCGATCGGTTCCGCCGAGGCGTACGGCGACATGGAGGAGTTCATCGCGTCCGTGCGTGATCCCTCCGCCCGCGATCTTCTCCGTCGAGCGATCGCCGGACGCGGCGCCTTCCGGCGCTTCAAGGACACTCTGTTCGAGTTCCCGACGCTACGTGACAGCTGGCATCGCTTCCACGACGCCCGCATGCGCCAGCGCGCCATCGAGTGGCTGGTGGACGCGGGACTCGTCGACCCGAGCGAGGCCGAGGAAGGGCTCCGCAGGCTTCGCTCTCAAGCTGCCCTGCCCGCCCCCGTGCCGGACCCGCTGGAGATCGCCGCGCACGTCGCCGTGGATCTTCGCGCCCTCTACGGCGAGCGGCTACGGCACGTGCTCCTTTTCGGCTCCCGGGCGCGCGGCGACGCCGCCGCCGACTCGGACGTGGACCTGCTCGTCGTGCTGAACCAGGTCGAGCAACCGTGGGCCGAGCGCCGCAGGATGTCGGAAATCCTGTGGCGGCATTCGTTCGCCGGCGGCATCGTCGTCACCGCGCTTCCGGTAGGAGAAGCCGAGTACGAGAATCCCGACGAGCCGGTGCTGATCCGAGCGCGTGAGGAAGCGGTCGAGCTGGAGTGAGCGATCAGGTCGCCAAGGCGCTCAGGCGATCAGACAGGGAACTTGAGGCGGCACGAGTGCTCGCCGGGAGCGGCTTCACCGAGCAAGCCGTCGCCCGCGCCTACTTCGCCTGCTTCTACGCCGCTGAAGCCGCGCTCCTGTACCTCGGCGAGACGCGCAGCAAGCACTCCGGCGTGATCGCGGAGTTCTCGCGCCTGGTGATCAAGGAGGGGGGCATGGATCAGCAGATGGGCGCGATCTTGAGATCCCTGTTCGAGGCCCGAAACGAGGCCGACTACCGGTTCATCGAGGCTCCGCCGGAGAGTGCCGAGCAGGCGATCTCGCAAGCGTCGCGCTTCGTCGACGAGGTGCGGGCGTGGCTGCGAGCCCGCTGACCGCAGCGGGATCGGCACCCGGATCGGCTGCTGAGTAGCCCCACCAGCCGGGCCCCGGGGCAATTGCTCTATGCGAGCGCGGCGGCGAGGTCCTCGGCCGGCACGTCCCGAACGCTGGTGGGAGCCGCCATCGTCCTGACCCCACGACCGGGACGAGACCGTGGAACTCCCGGCGACCGACCGCAACTGCGCAACTGAGCAGTTGCGAAGTCGGGGCGGTCGGATTTGAACCGACGACCTTTCGGCCCCCAGCCGAATGCGCTACCAGGCTGCGCCACGCCCCGTGTCGCTGCCCGAGTTTAGGCGGAAAGCGGGCGACGGGAATCGAACCCGCGCTCTGAGCTTGGAAGGCTCATGTGCAAACCGCTACACCACGCCCGCGCTCGCGCGATTCTACGAGCTCGGCTCAGCTCGTCGGTCTCGAGCCGGCCGGTGACCGTCTCGACCGACGGCACCAGCTACGCGGCGGCGGCGTCCCGGCTGTAGCGGGCCTCGAGCACGCGGCCGAGCACTATCCCGCCCGCCGTGAGCAGCAGCGCGATCACGAGCCTCAGCACGATCCAGCCGTCGACGCCGTAGGTCACCATCGCGAAGATCCCGAGTATCAGCGGGAAGAGGAGCGGAAGCAGCTTGGTCCACCCCGGCGCGGCGAAACCGAAGCCGAGCCCGGCGAGGGCGAACAGGATGAACGGGACCACCGGGAAGAGGTTCCCATACTCGACGCCCGTCAAGAGGGAACGCTCCACGCCGAGCGACGGTTGGACGTCTAAGGAGTCCATGGACTCCCTGACCGTCCATCCGTCCCGGAGGCCCGTAGGCTCGGTGGGCGGGCGACCCCGCCCTACAATCACCTCGCCCGGGGCAGTAGCTCAATTGGCAGAGTGCCGGTCTCCAAAACCGGTGGTTCCAGGTTCGAGTCCTGGCTGCCCCGCCTCTCGGCGCGCCCGGCTGGCTCCGCACGCGCTGAGCCGCCCAGCCGCGTGGAGCGCTCGGCGCCCGTGAGGGGGGGCGGCTCGGCGCGCCCTAGAATCACGACCGCGGGCGGATGTGGCGGAATCAGGCAGACGCGCCGCGTTTAGGTCGCGGTGGGCATCGTCCCGTGGGGGTTCGAGTCCCTCCATCCGCATCGCGTCCAACACAGGCGCCGCGCGGCGGGCAGCCGGTCTAGACTGCGCGTCCGGGTGGCCGACACGGTCCTCATCCATCCCAACCGCGAGAAGGTGGAGTCGAGGTCCACTCGAGCCGCGGTGATCCTTCTCCTGCTCACGAGCGCCCTGCTCGTGCTGGTGATCACCCTCGGCGGCTGGTCCGTGCTCGAGGGGATGCAGATCGTCTCGTTGGCGTTCGTCGTGATCTTCGTGGTCATGGCCTACTACGTCGGGAAGTGGAACCGAGGCGTGCTGCCGGTTGCGGCGGCGTTGGCGATCCTGGTCGGGGCGTTCGCCGCGCTGGCGGCACCGGCATGGTTCGCGCGGGACAAGGGCGGATTCCACAATCCGGCGTTCGATCCCAGCCTCCTCGGCCTCCTGAGCCTGATCCTGATCCCGGTCTGCCTGCTGTTGATCGCATTCGCGATGCGAGGCGTGCAGCAGGCGTGGAACGTGGAGGTCGAGGTGGACCGCGACCAGGCGGATCACTACCGGGGCGGCGCGCCGCACGTGGCCGCCTCCTAGGCTCTCGGACCGCCGCCAACCTAGAATCGGGCGAGCAAGCGGCGGTGCTGGAACCAGGTCTACAGGGCGGCCTCAAAAGCCGCTGCCCGAAAGGGCTTGTGGGTTCGAATCCCACCCGCCGCACTGTCGGGGCGCCTTCGCGTTGAGCTCCGCCGCAAGGGGGTGGGCGACTTGGGCTTCCGCCCGCCCCACCCGGACCACTCCGCGACGCGGCCCCACCCCGAGACCACGCCCCGGCCCGGCGAGCAGCTCGGGCCGGGCATAGTCCCCGCGGGTGGACGTCCGGCGCGAGATCGAGGAGCTTGTGGCCATTGGCCGCCGCGGGCCCGGCACTGACGCCGAGCGCCGCGCCGCGCGGCACCTCGAGGGACGGCTTCGGGATCTCGGTCGCGCGGCCGCGGTCGAGCACGTGGACGCGTGGCCCAACTGGCCGATCTCGTACGCG
>DASQXU010000479.1:0-10150 GCA_035639555.1 Thermoleophilaceae bacterium | reverse complement strand
CGACCCGGCGGACCAGGAAGGGCTCGACCGGCGCATGGTCGAGCTCGACGGCACCCCCAACAAGGGGCGGCTCGGCGCCAACGCGATCCTCGGCGTCTCGCTCGCCGCCGCCCGGGCGGCGGCGGCCGAGGTGGGACAGCCGCTCTGGCGCTACCTCGGGGGCGAGGCGGCGCACGTGCTTCCGGTGCCGCTCATGAACGTGCTGAACGGGGGCGCCCACGCGGACAACCGGGTCGACTTCCAGGAGTTCATGATCGTGCCGCTGGCGGCGTCGAGCTTCTCCGAGGCGGTGCGGATGGGGGTCGAGGTGTTTCATGCGCTGAAGCGCTCGCTCCGCGACCGCGGGCTCGGGACCTCGGTGGGGGACGAAGGCGGCTTCGCCCCCGACCTCGAGTCGAACGAGGCGGCGCTCGCGGCGCTGATCGCCGGGATCGAGGCTGCCGGCTACCGGCCCGGGGAGGACGTGGCCATAGCGCTCGATCCCGCCACCGGGGAGCTGCGACGGGACGGGGCCTACGAGCTCGAGCACGAGGGCCGCACCCTCTCCTCGGAGGAGCTCGCCCGCTACTGGGAAGAGGTGGCCGGGCGGTACCCGATCGTCTCGATCGAGGACGGCATGGACGAAGAGGACTGGGACGGCTGGCAAGCCCTGACCGCCCGGCTCGGCGACCGGGTCCAGCTCGTCGGCGACGACCTCTTCGTGACCAACACCGAGCGCCTGCGCCGGGGCATCGAGCTCGGCGTGGCCAACTCGATCCTGGTCAAGGTCAACCAGATCGGCACCCTGACCGAGACGCTCGACGCGATCCGCACCGCCCGCGAGGCCGGCTACACCGCGGTGATGTCGCACCGCTCGGGCGAGACGGAGGACACGACGATCGCCGATCTCGCGGTCGCCACCGGCTGCGGGCAAATCAAGACCGGGGCCCCCTCGCGGACGGACCGGGTGGCGAAGTACAACCAGCTCCTGCGCATCGAGGAGGCGCTGGGCGCCGACGCCGCCTACCCTGGGCGTACCGCGTTCCCGCGCTAGCCCCGGAACCCTCGCGCCCGCCGGGCGGCCGAGCAGGAGCCGCGCGGCCGGCCGCGAACGGTTCGCCATGGCCGAGGCCCGCGCCGCGACACGTCCGGTCTCCGCCCGCCGGCGGGTGGCCCCGGCGCGGGGGCCGGGGGGGATTCGCTGGGACCGAGTGGCCAGGCTGGCGCTGGTCGTCACCCTCGGGGCGATAGTCCTGCTCTACATCCCGCCGGCGGCCCACTGGCTCTCCCAGTCTCGGGAGGCGGCCCGAGAGCACGGCAGGCTCCGGCAGCTCACCCGCGAGCACCGCCAGCTCGAGCGCCGCATCGGCGAGCTTCGGACGCCGGGCGCGCTCGAGGCCGAGGCGCGCCGGCTCGGCATGGTGCGGCGGGGCGAGCGCGGCTACGTGATCCAGAACCGGCTGCCCTAGCCGCCACCGCGGCCGCCGCTACCTTCGAAGGCGTGCCCTACGCCGTCGAGAACGCCCTCTACCAGTGGGAGGAAGGCGCGCGCCGCGTGGCCGCGGCGCCCGAGCCCGAGCGCCCACGCCTGGAGCGAGCGGCCGGAGAGGTCGTGGAAGAGCTGAGGCGCCGGCTCGGCTCATCGTTCCTGCTCGGCGAGCTGGCCGATCTGTACGGGTCGGGCACCGACTGGGCCGCCGAGCTCGCGTTCCGGCGCGGAGCCGGGAGCGAGAGCAGCTCGGTCGTCGACGCCGCCTTCGCCCGCTACGCCGGCGAGGCGTCGGACTACGCGGGAGGACGAATGCGAGGCGGCGGCGGCCGGCCGGGTTGAGGACCCGCCGCCGGTCACACCGGAGCCGTCTTACGGATCGACCGGCTACGAGTCCTCTTCCTCGTCCTCCTCCTCCGAGTCCTCAGGCTCCTCGCCGGCGCGCATGATCACGATCCGGTCGGGCTCGATGGCCACCGTGACCGGCCGGTGGCCCGCCCAGTGCTCCGCGTACACCGGGTCGTCCTGCACCGCCGGGTCGAGCCATAGCCCATAGCCCTCGTCGCCGTGGTCGAACGTGCCCTCGAGCGCGTGCCGGGAGCGGCCCCGCCGCCGCCGGCCGCCGCGCCGCCCACGCCGCCGGCGGCGCTGGGGCTCCTCCTCCGCGGCCTCCTCGTCCGCAGCCTGTTCCTCCACCGCGACCTCCTGCGCCTCCGCCTCCTGCTCCGCCTCGAGTGCGGCTGCGACCAGCGCCTCGTCCTCGGCGCGAAGGTCGGGCTCCTCCTGCGCCGGGGCGGGAAAGGACTCCCCGTCGCCGTCCGCCTCGGGCGGGACCAACCCGTGCTCTCGCTTGAAGGCCGCGATGTCCTTGACCGATACCTCGAGCTGATGGGCTATCCATGCATCCGTGCGTCCCTGCCGGACCCAGGTGCGGATCTGGTTCAGCTGAGGCTTTAGCGATCGCCTGGGCAAGGGCGCGCGCCAGACTAGCAATCTGGAGGCCCGACGCGACCACCCTCTGCGCCGCTGCGTACGGCCTTTCGATCGCAAGCTTGAATGTCCGGGGCTCCGGTGCTTAAGTGGCCTTGATAGGGGAGGCGCAACGTGCTGGTTCTCACGCGCAAGTCGAATCAGAGCATCATGATCGGGGACCACGTCGAGGTCTCGGTGCTCGCGATCATGGGGGAGAAGGTGCGGCTCGGAATCGAGGCGCCCCGCTCGGTCCCCGTGTTCCGCAAGGAGGTCTACGTCGAGATGGAGCGGGACCCCACCGGCGGCTCGGACGGCGAGCCAGAGCCGGTCGACGAGGCGCTCGAGCGGCTGAACTCGCAGCAGTAGGGCGACAGGCCCGTCAGCCGACGAGCAGCGAGAGGGTCTCGAACATGACGACGGTCACGAGCACGCTCGTGGCCACGATCGCCAGGCACAGCAGCACGAACCTCACAGTTCCCCGCTTGTGAAGCCGCTGGCGGCGCCGCTGTCGGGAGCGTTGCGCCGCCTGGCGGCGCAACGCCTCGCGGCGGGCTACGGACTCCGCCGCCTCCTCCCGGAAGGCGGCCTCGAACTGGGCAAGGGACTGCCGCATCCGCATGCCCGGCGCAGGCTACCAGCGTTATGTCGACTCGCGGCTTAGGCCGCGGTGGGCGCTCGAGCCGCGGCGTCCTCGTAGACCTGGACGAAGCGCAGGTAGTTGTCGGCGATCTGCTCGGCCGCCTGCTCGCGCTCGATCTGCGCGTCCACGAACCCCTTGAGCGGGTCCCACCAGATCGTCCGGCCGATGGCAAAGCCGGCATAGCCGTCGACCGACGCGCCCTGGCGCAGCCAGTGCTCGACCTGCGCGCTGTCCGCCCCGCGACCCAGCACCACGCAGATGACGCCGTCGCGGCCCCCCGAGCGGGCCTGCTCGGCAATCCGCTCGCAGTCCTCCTGGGAGTCGATGCCCTCGATCTTCCAGACGTCCGGCTCCACGCCGACATCCTGGAGCTCGGCGATCACCCGGCGCATCAGCTCGGGGCGGAGCTCGGCGTCGTAGCGGTCGGCGTCGCCGCCGACCTGCTCGAGCTGCGACTCCTCGGCCGGCACGAGCAGCTCGAACAGGAACTTCCGGTCGTGCTCGTGGAGCCAGTCCGAGAGTCGGCGAAGCCGCTCGGCCTGGCGACGGTTCATCTCGGCGTCCCCGTCGGGGTTGTAGCGGACGAGCACCTTGGAGAACTCGGGGTCGAAGCGCTCGATGTGCTCGCCGAACTGCTCGCCGTACTCGAAGTCGAACTCCTTCTGCCCGGACTTCTCGACCGGCATGGCCAGCACGAGCCCGCGCTCCTTGGCCTGCTGGGGAATTCCCTTGGGGGCGCCGAACTGCTCGTCCACCAGGCATCCGCTGACCGTCGGCTCCGCACCGCGCTCGGCAGCCTTCACCATGCCCTCGAAGATCAGGTGCTTGGCGTCGGAGATCGTGTCCGTCTGCTCAGGGGTCGGATCGCCCTCGATGCCGAACATCTTCTTCTGGAACGACCCACGGTGGTCGAACGCGAGGATGTACAGCTTTCCGTCGTAGCCGAGTTCCATCGAAACGCTCGCCTCCTCTACGTGGCCTGACGCGGCAGGTTATACCCGGGGCGGGGGCGCGAACGCCCATCGATGGCCCCGGTGCCACGGCGCGGTGCGCGGTTACCATGCCGTCGGTGGAGCACCGGTTCACCGGCCCCTCGTACACCATCGGCATCGAGGAGGAGCTCATGATCGTCGATGCCGAGACCCTGGAGCTGGCCAACTCGATCGAGGGGGTCCTGGCCGCGCTCGGCGATGCCCATCCCGAGGGCGAGGTCAAGCCCGAGCTGATGGAGTCGGTGTGCGAGATCGCGACCACGCCCTGCCGCAACACGCGCGAGGCCGGCCAGCAGCTGCGGGCGCTCCGCCGGGAGGTCCATCGGGTCGCCGGTGGGCTGGGGCTCAACATCGGCGCGGCGGGGACCCACCCGTTCGCGATGTGGGAGGACCAGCGGATCGTGTCACGGCCCCGCTACCGCGAGCTGATCGCCGGCCTCCAGTGGGTGGCCCGGCAGGAGCTGATCTTCGGGATTCACGTACACGTGGGGCTCGACGACCCGGACAAGGCGATCCACGTGACGAACGGCATGCGCGTCCACCTGCCGATCCTCCTCGCCCTCTCGTGCAACTCCCCCTTCTGGCGCGCCGACGTGACCGGCCTGCAGTCCGCGCGGACGCCCGTGTTCCGCGCCTTTCCCCGCGTGGGGATCCCGCCGCGGTATGACAGCTTCGACGACTGGGCCAAGCGGATCGACTTCATGACCACCTGCCGGGTGATCCCCGACTACACGTACCTGTGGTACGACGTGCGCCCGCACCCGAAGCTCGGCACCGTCGAGGTGCGCATCATGGACTCCCAGACCCGCGTGGAGCACACCCTCGCCATCGCAGCCCTGATCCAGGCCATGGTCAAGGAGCTGGGCGAGCACTTCGACGCCCGCAAGCGCCTCTCGCGCTACCCGTACGAGATGCTCGACGAGAACAAGTGGCTCGCGGCTCGCCACGGGCTCGACGGGCGGCTCGTCGACCTGCCCAAGACGGACACGGTGCAGGCGCGGTCACTGGTTGAGCGGCTGATGAAGCGCCTTCGCCCGCATGCCGAGGAGCTCGACTCGCTCGATGAGTTCGACGTGCTCGACGACCTGCTCGTCAACGGTAACGGCGCCAGCCGGCAGCTAGTCGTCTACGAGGCGAACCACGACCTGCGCGAGGTGACCAGTGAGATCCTCGCGGCAACAGTGCCCGAGCCGGTGGATGTCGTCGAGGAGTAGGACTCGGAAGGCCGAGCGCCAAGTACCCTGAAGGCCGTGACGCAGCCGGACCTCTTCGTCGTCTGCAAGAACTGCGGCTCCGAGGTCAGCCCGTACGTGACCGAGTGCCCGTACTGCGGCCAACGGGTCCGCAAGCGGGCGCCCAAGCTCGACCGCCGGCGAGCGCCCGAGGCCGCACGGCGCGGCCGGAGGCGGCTCCCGCGGCTCCGCCCCGAGGGGATCGAGGGGATCGCTCCCGAGCGGCGCCCGTGGGCGACGATCGCGCTGATCGTCGCCTCGCTCGCCGTGACCGTGCTCTTCCAGGCCGGCCAGACGATCGAGCACCTGGGCGGGCTCATGGTGGGCGCGAGCGACGAGCCGTGGCGCTACGTCACCACCCCGTTCGTGCACGCCGACTCCTTCGGCTACCAGTTTGTGACCATGCTGGCCACCGGCATCTTCGGGACGATGATCGAGCGCCGTTTCGGACCGGTGCCGGTGGTGGTCTTGTTCGTGGTGGCCGGCGCGGCGGGCGCAGCGGTCGCCGCCACGCTCGACGTGCCGAGCCTGTTCCATGACACACCGTTGGTGCTCGGGGCCAATGGCGCCGCCCTCGGGCTCGCATGTGCATGGCTCGTCGACGACCGCCGGGCGGCCCGCCGGGGAGACGAACGCGGCAACGATCTGCTCGGAGTGGTGGTCATCGTGGCCGTGCTCGTGCTGCTCTCGCTGGCTGTGCCGGAGGCGAACATCGGCGCCGCGCTCGGCGGCGCCGCGGCCGGGGCGATCCTCGGGCTCGCCCTCCCGCTGTTCACCCGGCGGGTGTCGTACTAGGCCGCGCGCGGAATCGCGGCACCGCGCGAGGGAGCCGCTCGACCTTAGTCCCGATCCCCTCTCCGACCCCGGGCCGTCTCGGTCGCTCGCCCTCCCCGAGGTCCGGGCTCGGGGTCGGCCTACCGAGCCGAGGCGCTGAGATTCGCCCACCGATATGCGAGAGGACGGTCCCGATTAGGTCACGTAGATCCGCCCGGGCTCGCCGCCGGTCAGCCGGCCGATGCGCGTCCCGGGCGCCGGTGCTCCGGGCGCGGCCGCCACGAGCAGACCCCCCGAGGTCATGGCGTCGCAGAGCAGCCAGCGCCGCTCCTCCGGGACGGCGTCCGACCACTCAACCACCGGCGTGACCCAGTCGCGGTTGCGCCGAGTCCCGCCGGCGATCGGCGGCTCCTGCGAGCGCAGGAGATCGAGCACGCCCGGGATCGCCGGCACCGCCCCGCCTCCACCTTGGCCGACACGCCGCTGGCCTCGGCCAGCTCGCGCAGGTGGCCGAGGAGGCCGAAGCCGGTCACGTCAGTCATCGCGTGGACCGAGGCCCGGAGGGCGGCGCTCGCCGCGTCGCGATTCAGCTCGGTCATCACGGCGATAGCCGCCCGTCGCAGCGCCGGCGAGGCCTGGCCCCGCTTCTCGGCCGTCGAGGCCACGCCGCTGCCGAGCGGCTTCGTGAGGAAGAGCTCGTCCCCGGCGCGGGCGCTGGAGTTGCGCACCAGGCGCTCCGGGTGCACGATCCCGGTGACCGCCATCCCGTACTTGGGCTCGGGGTCGTCGATCGAGTGGCCTCCGACCACCGCCACGCCGGCCGCGGCCGCCACATCGGCGCCACCGCGCAGGACCTCACCCAGGACCTCGTCCCCCAGCGAGTCGAGCGACCACGCGACCAGGTTGAGGGCGCACAGCGGGGTTGCCCCCATCGCGTAGACGTCGGAGAGGGCGTTGGCCGCCGCGATCCGGCCGAAGTCGTAGGGGTCGTCGACGATCGGGGTGAAGAAGTCCGCGGTCGATACCAGCGCGAGCTCGTCGCTCAGCCTGAAGACGCCGGCGTCGTCGGCGGTCTCGGGGCCCACGAGCACGGCCTCCGATCCGTTCCGCGGCAGGGCGGCCAGGATCTCCCGAAGCGCCCGCGGCGAGAGCTTGCAGGCGCAGCCCGCGCCGTGCGAGAGAGCGGTGAGCTTGGGGGTCGGCACGTTCGTATTATCCGCGCGTGCCCGAGCGCCGGTTCTCGGACGAGCAGGTCGACGCGGCGATTCAGGCGCTCCAGGACCCCGCGCGCTTCCGGGAGGCGGAGGCGCGCATCGCGCGGTTCGTGCCCCAGCTCCAGCAGATCCTGGCCCAGGCTCTGCACGAGGGGGGCTGGTTTGGCGAGGCGCACGAGTCCGAGGTGCGCAAGGCGGCCCTGGCCCAGGACGAGGCCGAACGCGCCGCCGCGATCAGGACGCTCCTCGCGGAGGAGACCCGGATGGGGATGCTGGTCGGGGTGGCGGTGGGGTGGGAGCTCGCCCGCGAGCTCGAGCTTCGGAACGACGACGGAGGAGGACACTGATGGAGATCCGCTTTCTCGGCCACGCCTGCTTCGAGCTGAGCGACGGCGAAACCCGCGTGCTGGTCGATCCCTTCCTGACCGGAAACCCGAAGGCGGCGGCCTCGCCCGACGAGGTCGACCCGACCCACGTCTTCCTCACCCACGGCCACTCCGATCACTGGGGCGACGTGGTCGACATCGCCAAGCGCACGAACGCCCAGTGCGTCGCGATCGTCGAGCTGGCCGGCGAGCTCCAGGACCACGGCGTGGAGAACGTGGCCGACCCGAACCTCGGCGGGACGGTCGAGTTCGACGGCGGGTGGGTGCGCCTCGTCCCCGCCTGGCACACCTCGACGACACCCGGCGGGACGGTCAACACCCCGGCCGGCCTCGTGATCGAGCTCGGGGGCAAGGTCGTCTACCACCTGGGTGACACCGCTCTGTTCTCGGACCTGCGGCTCGTCGGCGAGCGCGACCGGATCGACGTCGCGCTCATGTGCATCGGCGGCCACTACACGATGGACCGCCACGACGCGGTCCAGGCGGCCGAGCTCGTGGCCCCGCGCTCCCTCATTCCGTGCCACTACGGCACTTTCCCGCCGATCGAGACCGACGCCCAGGCGTTCAAGTCGGATGTCGAGTCGCGGGCGAGCGAGGTGCGGGCGCCTATCGACGTGGCGATCCTGGAGCCGGGGGAGACGCACTCGGTGTGAGCCGAGGCGTTGTCGGCGGGCGTCGTGCTCAGTGCTCAGCATTGGCGCCGGCCAAGCACTCGGCATCGGCCTCAGTTGGCCAGCCAGCCAGAGTTCGGTACGCTGGGGCGACCGCCCACAGCAAGGAGAGAGCGGCAGTGACCGAGCCCGTGATCCACAGAACCGAGCGCGAGGACTTCAAGGCCACCTCCGACCCGGCGCTCAGCGAGGCCGCGGATCGCGGGGAGTCGAACCTCCTCAGCTACGGCGACCTCTACCGGCTCTGGGAGCGCCAGCAGTGGCGGACTCAGGACATCGATTTCAGCCAGGACCGGATCGACTGGCACGAGCGCATCCCGGACGACGAGCGCTTTCAGCGCATGTACGGGCTCTCCTCGTTCTTCATCGGCGAGCAGAAGGTCGCCCAGGAGCTCGGCCCGATGATGCGGGCGGCGCCCACCGAGGAGATGCGGATCTTCCTGTGTACCCAGATCGCCGACGAGGCGCGCCACGTCGCCTTCTTCAACCGGTTCTACGAGGAGGTCGGCGTCCTCGAGTCGCAGAACCTCCAGGACCGCCTCCGGGAGACCAGCGAGCATCTCAATCCCAAGTTCCACGTGCTCTTCGACGAGATGCTCGGGGGCCGGGTGGACCGCCTCGCCCGCGACCCGGAGGACGTCGAGACCCTGGTCGAGGCCGTGACCCTCTACCACATGGTGATCGAGGGGATGCTGGCGCTCACCGGGCAGCACTTCATCATCGAGTACAACGAGCAGGTCGGCACGCTGCCCGGCTTCGTCGAGGGCTTCAACAACGTGGCCCGGGACGAGCACCGGCACGTCGCGTTCGGCGCGCGCTTCCTGCGGGAGATGGCCGGCCGGGACTCGCGCTACCGGGATGCCATCCAGCGAACGCTCATCGAGGCGGGCCCTACCGCCGACGGGGTGCTCACCCCGCCCTGGTACGAGGAGGGAATGGACCTCTTCGGCTACACGCTCGAGGAGACCCGGGGCTTCGCGATGAAGTGCCTCGAGCGCCGGCTCAAGGTCATCGGGCTCGCGCCGGCCGCCGCCTAGGAGGCTGATCTCCAGCACGTCGGGCGCGGTGGTCGACGCCGGCGGCTGGAAAGCGCCCCGCGGGCCCGGAGGTTGAGCGGGGTGCTCGGGTCCATGCCTGGCGCGGCCCAGGCCAGCGCCCGCGCCGGGCGTCTCGTCTTGGGCACGACCTTCGTGCCGAAGGCGGCCCACGGCGCTCGAAGCCGGAGGTGGGCTCCGTTTAGCACGATCGCGGCGAGGCGCGAGCGCGGTCTCGGGCTCGCCTGAGACGAACGATCGCACGGCGAGCGACGAGCCGCTCGGGCCGGCGGGGCGAGCCCGGGCGCGACCATCGCTCCGAGCCGCCCCCACCGAGGAGCGCTCGAAGCCTTACTCGCCCCGGCTCGGCTGGCGCCCGGGCTACGGCGACGCGGATGTCGTGGGCGGCTTGGTGTCGGCGGTGGGCGGGGTGACCGGCTCGGTCGGCGTCGTGGGAGGTGGAGGCGTGGTCGGGGCGAGCGGCGCCGTCGCCCCTCCGTCGAGCGGTGGCGGACCGGAAGTGACGTCCGGGCTGCTCGGGAGCGTGACGGTCGAGCTCTCCTCCTGGACGGCCGACGGCCTCGGCGCCGGGTCCGGCTGCGGCGTCGTCTTCGGCGGGTGAGGCGGGTGGAGCGGCTGCGCCGGGGCGGGCGGGTCAGGCCTGACCGCCGGCTCAGGCGGCGGCGCGGCCTTTCCTCCCGTCGGCGTCGGCGGAGTGGGTGTCGCCGGCACCGCCTTCGCCGGCACCGGCTTCGGCGGCGCGGGCT
>DASQXU010000478.1:0-6799 GCA_035639555.1 Thermoleophilaceae bacterium | reverse complement strand
GCTGGCGCGCGAGCGCTCGGTGCGCTTCCTCGGCGCGGTGCCTGAGCACCGGCTCCCGGCGCTCTACCGGCAGGCCGCGGTGCTGGCCCTTCCGTCGGTCCACCACACGTGCTACGGCCGGCACATCGCCGTCGTCGAGCTTCTGGGTCTGGCGGTGCTGGAGGCCATGGCCAGCGCCACGCCGGTCGTATGCAGTCGGGTCGGCGGGCTGCCCGAGATCGTCGAGGACGGCGCCACCGGTCTGCTCGTCGAGCCCGGCGACGTCGACGCCCTCCGCGATGCGCTGGCGCGGGTGCTGGGTGACCGCGCGCTCGCCGCGCGGCTGGGGCGCAACGCGCGGGAACGGGTGCTCGAGCGCTTCACATGGGAGGCCTGCGCCGGGCGGTGCGTCGCCGCGTACGAGGAGATCGTGGCGCCCGGTCAGGCGACGGGCGCCCGGTAGCCGCCAAAGGCATCGGGCGCCTCCCACACCCGAATCGCCAGCGTCTGGCCGCCGGCTCGCTCCACGACCTCCGCAAGCGCGCCGTGCAGCCAGCGCGCGAGGAGCTCCACGGTGACGCCTTCTGCGTCGGCCGGCCGGATCTCGTCCAGGTCCCTGCCCTCGAGGCGCCCAAGCACGTCGTCGAGGCCGGCACGCAGATCATCGAGGTTGCAGACGACGCCACGGTCGTCGAGGCCCTCGCGTTCGACAACGACCTCGATTCGATAGTCGTGCTCATGCGGCTGCCGCTCCTCTTCGGTCCCCCACGGCAGCCTGTGCAGCGCGCGCAGCGGTCTCGACGCCCCAACCTCGAACCTCATGGGCCGTACCTTAGGGCCGCGTGGATCAGGTCGGGCACGTCGCCGGCCACCGCCGCGTACGCGTCCGGCGCACGCTCGAACGGGAATTCGTGCGTGGCCAGCGGGTCGAGCTCTAGCTCGGACAGCAGCGCGCGCGCGGCGTCCCGCCGGCGCCGGCGGTCCCAGCGCGCCGCCATCTCCGACGGGATCGTGGAGACCTGCGTGCTGCGAATGACCAGTCGACGGCGGTGAAAGTCCGCCCCGAGCGGCAGAGGCACCGGCTTGGTCCCATACCACGAGCACACCAGCGCCGTCCCCTCGTGCGCGAGCAGAGGCAGCCCCGCGGCCAGGGCGTCGGGGCTGCCGCTTGCCTCGATTACCAAGGGCACGCCGCCGCCGCCCGTGATCTCATCGAGCCGCGCGCCGAGACGCTCGGGGGCGACCGCCTCCACACCAAGGCGAGCGGCCGCGCGGCGCCGCTCCTCGCGGGGCTCGCTGGCGACAACCCGTGCGCCGGCACGGATCAGCAGCGCGGAGGTGAGGGCGCCGACGCACCCCAGCCCCAGCACCGCGACCACCTCGCCGAGCCGCGGACCCGCGTCGAGGCATACCTGCAGCGCAGTCTCGACCAGTGGCAGAAGCGTGGCCCGCCGCGGATCCTCCCCGTCGAGGCGGATCACATCCTGCTCGCCGACGACGAACAGATCCTGGTGGCAATGGAATGCGAAGACGCGTGCGCGCTCCGGAATGCTCCCGCGCGAGCGCTCGACGCGCCCCACCGCGCTGTAGCCGTACGTGAACGGGTACACGAACGTGCCGCTGAGCGCCTCCAGCGTCTCGTCGCGCGGGAGCTCGGGATCGAGCTCCCCGCGATAGGCCAGCATCTCCGTCCCGCCGCTGATGCCCGAGTACTCGGCGCGCACCAGCAGCTCGCCGTCCGCCGGCTCGGGGACCGAGACCTCGGCGAGCTCGACCCGCCCGGGCGCCACAAAGCGGACGGCCCGACCGGTCATCCGGCGACTGCCTCGCCGGCTAGGGCGCGCGTGACGTCCCGCAGATCCTCGAAGGGCTCATACGGGATCCCGCGCTCTTGGAGGTAGCGCGCGAGCCAGCCGGTGGCGAAGACGCGGGTCGCGGCGAGCGCGGCGCAGCGGTCCGAGTATCCGTCCCCGACGTAGGCCACTTCCCCCGCGGGCAGCGCGGCCCGCTTACAGGGCTCGCGGCAGTGCGCGCACGGAGCGCGCTCGCGGAAGCGGATCCGCCAGCCGTCCGGTCGCGCCTCCACCCGGTTCGCGAGGACCGGGAGGTTGACGTGCTCGCGCGCGAGGATCGGATCGATCAGCTCGTGGAAGCCGCTCGAGACGACGACCGGCCGGTGCCGCTCCACGAGCTGGCGGAACCCGGCGCGGAGCCGCACGGTTGCGACGACCCAGCTGACTACCTCGCCAAGCGGTGCCCGCACCGTCGCGAAGCTGCGGGCGAGAGCCTCGTCGTGACTCATCGAGCGCCCAATCAGTGCGCCGGTCCGGCGGTAGGTCGCTGCGTCCCCGAACCGCTCGACCACCATGTCGAGCGTGTCGCGGTCGGTCACGCTGCCGTCCCAGTCCAAGACCAGCCTCACGCGAGGGCTCCCATGATCGAGGCCCGCGTGCTCAGCAGGTCGGCTACCCTCGTGCCGGCCGCTCGCCCTGGGCGCCGACGCGGGAGGGATCCACCTGAGCGACGGGCAAGCACATCGCGCACCATCCGGCAGCCTAGTACCGAGTGACCCGGGAGTCGCACGCGAGGTGGTGCGCGTCCCGCTTGCGACCCCGGAGGGCGAGTTCGACGCCCGCGCCTTCGCGTACGCGTCGGGCACGGTGCACCTCGTTCTCGTCAAAGGCGATCTCGGCGACGGGCGGGGCGTACTGACGCGGCTCCACTCGGAATGCCTGACCGGCGACGCACTCGGCTCGCTGCGCTGCGACTGCGGGGTACAGCTTCGGGCGGCGCTACGCGCGATCGCCTCGGAGGGACGCGGGGTCCTGATCTATGCGACCGGCCACGAGGGTCGCGGCATCGGCCTCGTCAACAAGCTGCGTGCCTACGTCCTGCAGGACGACGGGCTTGACACGCTCGATGCCAACCGACACCTGGGGTTCGCCCCGGACGGGCGCGATTACGGGGAGGCCGCTGGGTGCCTCGCCGGGCTCGGGGTCCGCACAGTGCGGCTCCTGACGAACAACCCGAACAAGCCGAGGAGCCTGCAGCGCGCCGGCATCGCGGTTGAGGAGGTAATCCCCCTAGCGACCTCCCCGCACGTGCGGAACGTCGGCTACCTCCGCGCCAAAGAGCGCCGGATGGGCCACGTTCGGCCGACCGGCGAGCGGCTCCCGCACGAGGTCCCCCAGGCGCTCGACGTCACCGCGCTGCTCGGCGCGGTGGCGTCCCCGGAGTCCCGGCCTTACGTCGTACTGAAGTACGCCCAGACGCTCGACGGCCGAATAGCCACCCGTACGGGCGACTCGAAGTGGATCAGCGGCGAGTCGGAGCGCCGAGCATCGCACGCCCTGCGCGCCGCCTGCGACGGCGTCCTCGTCGGCATTGGCACGGTGATCACCGACGACCCCCAGCTAACGGTCCGGCTCGTGCCCGGAGCGTCGCCCCTTCGCGTCATGCTCGACACGACGCTCCGAGTCCCGCCCGGCGCTCAGATCCTGGCGGACACCGCTCCGACGCTCGTCATCACGAGCGACCGCTCGCCAGCCGAGCGTCGCAACGAGCTCCGCGAGCGCGGCGTCGGCGTTCATGTGGTGCGGGCGGACCCACCGTGGGGCGTCGACCTCGCCGCCACGCTGGCGCTGCTTCGAAAGGCCGGGCTCCGCTCGCTGCTGGTAGAGGGCGGCGCCGCGGTCATCACCTCGTTCCTGCGCCAGCGCCTCGCTGACCGCGTCGTCGTCGGGATCGCGCCGACCATCCTCGGAACCGGTACTGAGGCGGTCGGCGACCTGCGCGCCGCCCGAATATCCGACGGCTTGCGACTGACCGGACGATCCGTCCACCCCCTCGGCGACGACGTCGTGCTCGCCGGCGACGTCGTCTGATCCACGCCCGTCCGCGCCCTGGTGCGTGCCTCAACCGCAAGGGGATGAGTCCACCCGGCAGCTCGAACTGCGCCTGGCGTCTCCATGTACGAGGACGAGGGGAGGGCAGAGAGACGGCGAGCGCGTCCGTCCGGCGACACCGCGGCTCGGTCGCCGCGCCTGCGTCGACAGCAACGCCTTGTGCCGCGCTCACGACGACACAGCACGTTCGCGGGCCGACGGATCGGGGAGAAGGTGCTGTCCCTTCAAATCCGGACTACCAGGCGAACTCTTTAGAGGAGGCAGCGACGATGGCCGAGCAGCAGCGTGACGTGATCGAGGTCCTCGAACACGACCATCGGGAGGTCGAGGAGATGTTCTCGGAGCTCGAGACGCTCCGCGGCGCCTCGGCGGACGACGCAATGTCGCGGCGGAAGGCCCTGGCGGACCAAGTCACGATCGAGCTCGTGCGGCACTCGGTCGCCGAGGAGATACTGGTCTACCCGCAGGTGGAGGACAAGGTGAGCGCGGAGGAAGCCAAGCATGCGCGGGAGGAGCACGCGGAAGCCGAGGAAACGCTGCACCGGCTCGAGAAGCTCGACGCGGATAGTCCGGCGTTCGACGACGAGCTCGCCACGCTCATGGCGGAGATCCGCCACCACATCCAGGACGAAGAGGGCCAGATGTTCGCCCACATGCGGCAGGTCATCGACGCGGACGAGCTGCGGAAGCTTGGCGCCCGGGTCGAGGCCTTCAAGAAGGTCGCGCCTACCCGTCCGCACCCGAACGTGCCGAACGAGCCGCTCCCCCGGATGGCGGCGGGGCCGGCGGCCTCGTTGTTCGACCGCATGCGCGACCTCGCGAGCGGTCGCGGCAGCGACGACTGAGGGCGGCCGGTGGACCAGCCGCCCACCGCCACTCTGCGCGCGCTGTGCGCGGGAGGCCGCGTCGCGACTCTGCTGTCCTGCGCCCGCTCCTTCGCTAGTTCTCCAGCCTCCTGAAAGTGTTCTTCGTCCACGGTTTCCAATCGCTGTTCTAGTCGCGCACCACGCCACTGAGAGCATGCCGTCGAGGTTGGAGCTGATCCTGCCCTGATCGTCGAGCTGGTACTGGAACCGTGCCGGACCCTCGAGGTGAGCGTCTGCGCGGCGGTCCCGAACCGCTTCGCTGCGCCGAGCACGCTGTCCTCGGTCTGCTCCTTGCTCTCCACGTCGCGAGGTGGGGTTCGAAGGAGCTGCGGAGTCGCAACGGGCGGGGCGCTAGCAATCTCCGAAGCTGCGGTCGATCCAGCGGCGAACGGTGGCGTGGTGCGGCTCCCAGGCGCGCCAAACCTCGCGTGCCCAGCGCCGAACGATCCGCTCGTGCTCTGCGGCGTCGCTCGCAGCTCGCACGTCCGCAACGGTGATCTTCCCGATCCGCTCGGGGGGCTCGAGCCAGCTGAATTCGAGTTGCTTGGCCAGCCGCCGATGCAGCTCCGGGCCGTCCGCAGGATCGGCCGCATCCTCGAGTACGAGGCAGAGCGTGATCAGGTGCAGGGCGAGGGACTGGATCGAGCGCCGCTCGGGCACGCCCGGATGTTGGGCGGCGTAGGTGTCGACGGTGAGCTGATGGACGCGGAAGTAGGCCGGATCTTCGTACTCCCGTGCGAGCACCTCACCGTAGAGCGCCCAGCAGGCGGCGGAAGCCCCGATGTAGGGGTGGTTCGGCGCATCGGGCTGGCCCGGTAGGACGAACCCGCAGCCCGGGCACTCGGTCTCAGTCACCGTGGTCAAAGCAGCGTCTCAGCGGTATGAGCGCGGGCGGTATCGCCCCGTGCGTCGGGGGCGAACGCCCTCGCGGACCGTGGTGATCCCGCCCTCCACGCTCTGTCGCTCGCGGCGGCCTCGGGGACCGAGCCGCCACCGGCGCTCCTCGCCCTCGCGCACGCGTTGGTCGTCGCCACGGTCCTCTCTCCGGTCGAGCGACGGGGCCTGCGGCTTCCGCAGAAGTGTCCCCTTCGCTCATCTACGTGTGAGGCAGTCCCACGACGGTGTAGGTTCGCCCTTCCGGCAACCCAAAGGAGGTGTCATGTACGCACGCGTAGTCAGGTTCACGGACGTCGATTCCGATCACCTGGCCGGGCGCTTGGCCGAGGTCGAGGCCCGCGAGGAACCCCCTGTGGACATTCCGGCCAAGGGAGTCCAGATCCTCCACGACGCGGACCAGCGCACCGCCGTCGTGATCCAGCTGTTCGAGACGGCCGATGATATGGCCGCGGCGGAGGCCCCGCTCGATGACATGGACCCGGCCGACACACCGGGCACGCGCGCTTCGGTCGACCGCTGCGAGATCAAGGCCGAGCTGAGCTAGCTGAGCCGTCGCCGCGCCGCGGGCGATGCCGCGAGGGCGGACCCGAGGCCACGGTCATCGAGACGATCGCCGAGCGCAGGTTGGGGCGACCCTGAGTGCCGCAATCGCTCTGCCGTAGGCCGGTGGGTTGTCTCGCGCGGAGGCCGGCGCCCACGGGGAACGCCCGAACGGCAGGGCCGAACGAGAGCTCTCTCGCCTGTAGCGGCCTGCGCTCGTGTTCTGGGGCGAGCTGGATGAGCGATATCAGCCGGTAAGCGAGGGACGGGAGAGGCGTGCATGCCGGGCGGGCGCTTCACGCTCGCCCCGGGCGGCCACGCGCCCTGGCTCGACGACGCCGATTCGCGACTTGATCGTCGACGCCTACTCCGCGTGGCCGGGATCCGCAAGCTAGGTGCCGCCACTCCGACCCCGCGGCTGTGGTCGACTTCGTGGCGCGAACCGGACGCCTAACGAAGGGACCACCATGAGCACCACCGTTCCTCGACACCCGGGAGAGCCTATGCGGGCGCTCCGCATTCATGCCCGGGGTGGACCGGAGGCGCTGGTCGACGAGGAGGCGCCGGTACCCGACCCTGCGATCGGCGACGTCCTCGTCCGCGTCGGCGCGG
>DASQXU010000477.1:0-6150 GCA_035639555.1 Thermoleophilaceae bacterium | reverse complement strand
ACGCCTGGCGCGGCCCTTTGTCGGCGGTCAGCTTCAGCGGTCGACCGTGAAGTGCGTCGCCGTTCGCCGGGAGTCAGTCGCGCTTGGGTGGCCGAGGCGCTTCACGCGCGGCATTGACCACCGCCCCGCCGGGGGGTAGCTTCGGCGTGAAACGGAGGAATCGCCCGGCCAGCCGGATCGCCCAAGGCTCCGGCGATTCCACATCGGTGGCCGCGCCGCCGGGAAAGGAGGGGCCATGGCTTGGCAGATCAGTGGCACCTACTACGCGCCCTGCAGCTGCAAGGTCGGCTGTCCGTGCCTGCTCGGCGAACTCGAGGGGGATCAGGAGGGCGGGTGGTGCTCTGGACTTGTCGCGCTTGACGTCAAGAGCGGCCAGAGCGACGGCGTCGAGCTCGGCGGCACGAGGGCGATGCTGATCGCCGACTGGCCGAAGGGCTTTCTGGCCGGCGACGGCACCGGGCGGATCTACGTCGGCGAGGGGGCGTCCGAGGAGCAGCAACGGGAACTCGAAGCGATCGTCTCCGGTCAGAGGGGCGGAGTCTTCGAGCCGATAGCAGCGCTGGTCCCAGACACCCTGGAGACGCGGCTCGCGCCGATAGACATCGAGACCAGCGGCGAGACGACCCGGGTCCGGGTCGGCGACATCGGCGAAGCGGTCGTGGAACCGCTGAAGGGAGCCAGCGGAGAGCCGACGCGGCTTCTGCACGGGGCCGCCGCGTTCCGGGAGGAGACGACTCTGGCCCGTGGCACAGGTACGCGCTTTCACGACCCCGATCTGCGGGAATGGGAGAGCCTTGGGCACGGCGAGCTCACCGACTTCGACTGGAGTGGCTAGGGACGATTAGCGACACGGGCTCCGCCGGTTAGGGGTCGCCGCCGCCCGACGCCGTATCTGCGCCAAAGGGTCGCCATCCGCGCGCGACCTGTTGTGCTGGGCAGTCCGGCGCTGCTGTGAGGGCCCCCCGCTGCGGGGCGAAGTCGTCGACGGTCTCGCCCGCGGCGAGGTTGACGTGGAACAGCCAGACGTCGTCGCCGTCGACGGTTACGAACGCCCCGGTGACGTCCGGAGTGATCACCGCGTAGGACCAGCCCGGCCGGTCGCGCACCAGCGGACCCAGCGGGGCGCGATGGAAGATGTTGACGAAGTGGCCCATGTCGGCGTCGCCGGTCCGGCCGATCCCGCACGCCCTGCGGACCGTGCTGTCTTACCGTCGGCCGCGATCAGGTACTGGGCGCGGACGGTGCTCGTCTCGCCCCCGTCGCGGGCGACGATCCTCGCGGTCACGCCGTCGTCGTCCTGCTCGAAGGCGGTCATCTCGAAGCCGTAGCGGAGCTCGGCGACGTCGTGGCTCTGGGCGCGGTCGCGCAGCGCCGACTCCGTGATGTTCTGCGGGCAGCGGAGCGCGGTCACCGGGCTCTGGGGCTCCGGCGCCCTCTCGTCGGGCTCGACCGTCTCGGTGCGGCCGAGCTCCTCACCGGAGAGCGTCGTGGTCCACACCATGCGACCGCAGAACTCGCGCGGAACGCCCCGCCGGCGCACCTCGGCCTCGGCCCCCCACAGCCGCAGGAGCTCGGCGGTGCGCTGCATGATCCCGACCGCCTTGGGGTGCGCGAGTGTGCCCGGGTACTTGTTGACGAGCATCGACGGAACGCCGAGATGCGAGAGCGTCAGCGATGCGGCCAGCCCTGTCGGTCCGCCGCCGACGATCAACACCGGTGTCTCGCTGCGCATCCCGTCCCTCCCAGGCTTCGCTGGAGCCCCGACCTTACCCGGGGTGGGCACAGGCTGACGCTTCTCGCCTGCGGCGATGCGGCGAAAAGCGTCGCTGAGTCAGAGACCGGTATGGCGGCGCTCCTCTGCGTCAGCTGTGGGGCGCGACCGTCGCGAACACTTCGCCGAGCTCGGGTGATCGTGCTGCTCCTCACCCATGCACTCGCAGCCGGACCGGGTCTCCTATTCGGTGCACCCGGGCGCGCTTCGGTTTACGCTCGCGAGCGGCGAAAGCATGAACGTCGAGCTTCGTCCGGGCCTGTGGTTCGAGGCTCCGACGCACGCGACCGAGAACATCGGCGAGACCGAGACCCACGACGTGACGATCGAGCTGAGGGAGCCCGAGCGATACCTGCTCGGATCGACCTTACCGTGCCCGGATGGTCGGGGCGGGCGAGCCCACGACCGAGGAAGGAGGGAGCCGCAATGACCACGCCCATGAAGGAGCAGGCAAGCCTGGGGATGCCCTGGGAGGAGCAGTACGGCTACGCCCAGGCGGTGAAGGTCGGAGACACCATCTACCTGTCCGGTCAGGTCAGCCACGACGATGAAGGCAACTTCGAAGGCGTCGGCGACATGGAAGTCCAAATGCGCTCCGCCTACCGCAACATCGCCAAGGTGCTGGCGCAGTACGACGCGACGATCGAGAACGTCGTGGAGGAGACACTCTACGTCCGAGATATGCAGGCCGCCTTCGACGCGCGCGTGAAGATGAAAGACGAGGTCTTCTCGGGGCGGCCGCTCGTCGCGAGCACCATCGTGCAGATCGAGCGGCTTGCGTTCCCAGAGTTCCTGATCGAGATCAGGTGCATCGCCCGGGTGTAGAGAACACGGCGCCAACGCGCGTCGATCCGCCGCGTAGACGGCGCGCGGCGAGCGACGCGGGGCGACCGACCGCCGCCTCCCCCGCAGCGGCTCGGCCACCGCTGGGCACCGAACCACGCGCTGTAGAGCCGCGCCGCCAGGGGTGGCACCCTGGCTGGTGCGACAACAAGCGGGCGAGTTGAAGCGCTCCGCCCACGGCGGCTCGAGTAGCCCGATCTCGCGAAGTGTGGGAGACCCGAAGATCCGCGGTGCCGACACTGAAAGTCGCCTGCAGATCGCCCGGTTTCTAGAGCTCTGCGCGGGGGGCTGGGCCCCGGTCCCCGATTGGTCCCCAGCGACGACTAGCCGCGGGGCCGCTGGCGAGGGTGTCGCAAGCATGGTCGGAGCGGCACTGTCGGCGCTCACCGACTGGAGGAGCTCCTTTAGGACTGCCAGCGCCTCGCTGGCGAAGGTCTCCTCGCTCTCCGCTCGCTCCAGCGCCTGCTCGTCGACGACTTGCGCGGGGCAGCTGCAAGCTTCCAGCCGGCGGGGCTCCTTGCCGAGGAGGTCTTCGTGCCAGACGCAGGCCGGCCGCAGCGAGCGGAGGGAATTACAGTCCTCCCCGCGTGGAGCTGCGCGGCGTTAAGGCGCTGATCACCGGCGGCAGCAGCGGCATCGGGCGAGCGGTCGCGCTTGCCCTTGCCGACGCCGGCGCTAGGCGGTGGCGGTCGATTATGAGCGGCGCGAAGACGAGGCGCGCGCGACCTGCGAAGAGATCGAGGCCCGGGGGCGCGGGCCGTCGCGATCCGCGCCGACGTCGGCCTTGCCCCGGACGTCGAGCGAATGGTCCGTGAGGTCGCCGAGCGGCTCGGCGGGCTCGGCGTCCTCGTCAACAGCGCGGGCTACACGGAGATGATCCCGTTCCCCGACCTCGACGCGATCAGCGAGGAGATCTGGGACCGGGTGATGGCGGTGAACGTCAAGGGCCCGTTTCTGTGCGCGCGGGCGGGGCGATCGTCAACGTCTCCTCGGTGGCGGGCCTCCGCGCGACCGGGTCCTCGCTCCCTACGGGGTCTCGAAGGCGGCGCTGACCCAGCTCACGCGCGGGCTCGCGCTCGCCCTCGCCCCGCGGTCCGGGTCAACGGCGTGGCCCCCGGCGTCGTGGCCTCGCACTGGTTCACCCACCTGATCGGCGGCGAGGGGGCGGAGGAGGTCTACGAAACCGCCAAGGCGGGCACCCCGCTCGGGCGTACGCTCGAGCCGCCGGACGTCTCGCAGATCGTCCTCGCGCTGCCTGCCGCCGACGGGTCACCGGCGAGACCGTCGTCATCGACGGCGGGCGGGCGATCACCCGCTAGCCCGGAGTCGGAAGGGCCGACGCACCGGAACACGGACGATTCGGGGTGGCTCACTGAGGGCCCGTACGGCCCGCCGAGCGCGGGCGCTGGCAAACAGTGCCCTGCCGCGCCTAGCCTGGCGAGATGCGGCTGAGAGCCCTCTCACTTCGCTCACGTGAGCCCGCGCAAGCGCGCTCGCCGCGGCTGTCCCAAGTTCTGAGAGGTGGGCGGACCAAGGCAGATGCGTCCGCTCCGCTCTCCGAGATGAGCGACGCTCAGCGCCGGGAATTCCACGACGCGCTGCTAGACACCGACGCCTTCGAGGACCTGCCGGGCCTGCTCGGCCTGTTCGGCGAGCTCGTTCTCGCGCCGACGCAGCTCCTTCAGCGAGTAGGCGGCGGCCTTGCCCTTCTGGCCGCGGCGCGAGGGCATGCCGGCGCGCAGCTCGAGCGCCCGCAGCTTCTTCTCGGTCAGCGAGGGGCGCTGGAAGGCGTAGTCCTCGCCGGGCGTCACCAGGTGCCAGCAGAGCACGGCAAGCTTGCGCGCTGTCGCCACCACCGCCACCTGCGTTCCGCGCCGGGCGCGGACGCGCTCGAAGAAGGCGTCTCGCGACCGTCGCGGCAGACGTTCGCATGGGACTGCCATGAAGAAGGGCCTCCTCTGGTGACACTCCGGCTGTCACCGAGGAGCGAGCTCAAAGGAGGCCCGGCTTCAATGTTCGCACGCCGGATTGGATCTCAGCCGAAAGAAGCGCGACGTCTGTCTGCTCTCCGAGTCCGGAGCACCTCGATCAGCTGACCACGGCGCCTGACGCCGATGCACTGGGGAACGTCGCCCGCCGAATCGAGGAGACCCACGGCGAGCCGGTCTGCGCGGTGATCGAGGCTACGCCCATTGAGTTGAGAGGCGTCGGTCTAAGCCTCTCGGTGCGCGTCGTCTCGCTACGGAAGGTCAGCGAGGCGTCCGCCGAGTTTTGACAGATGCCCCTGACCTCGGGGTGGTTTATGACACAGACGCAATGGCAGCGCCTTGCCGACCGCGGGTCCACCGCAGCGAGCATAGGCAGCGAGCCGGAGAGAACGCTCTCCGGCTCGTTGAGGTTCTGCGGTAGGGCTGGCCTCAGTTTCAGCTCTAACCCTCCGGCGTCGTCCTCAGCAGCACGAGACCGAAAGCGGCGCCTGAGGTCTCGGATCTCCGGGGCCGATGAAGTCGAGGCATCCGGTCAATGCAGGTATCGCGTACCGCTGGCAGAAAGTGGCTGGATTGCGGGACTAAGGAGGTGACCAACATGCGAGCATCCTTCCATCCCAGGCGCGGCCCCCTGAGGACCGTCCACCGGCTCGTGACCCTCGACTGCCCTTACGAGGAGTGCGGCATCCGGCTCCGGCCTCGGGAGTTCGGGCTCGAGCGCTTCTATAGCGTCTCGGCCGCGCGGGCAGCAGCCCCGAACGTGGAGCATCGCGAGGTCGCTGGGGAGCTAGGAGCCGATCCGAGCGGGACGGTGGTGCGCTTCGTCTACGAGAGCGCCTCAGGGCGCCTCCGGGCCTACGAGAGGACGGGTCAAGGGATGCGCGAGGTAGGGGCCAACCGAGACTTGAGCGGGATCGTCGTCAACATCTCGGCGGAGGGCGAGTGATACGGGATGACGCCGGCCACCTGGTGAGAACGGAGGGGCGAGCCCCAGCGGCGAGCCCGACTTTGAGAAAGCTGATCATCAAGCGCGCGGTTGACGAGGAGTTCGACGCCTGGCCGGGGCGGGGCGCCTCCCCTACTCCGGTCCAGAGCAGTGGGACAGGCGGTGAGCGCTAACCGTGACCGCCGGCGCCCGCGCGGACGAGTCGGTCGCGGGCGGGGTCTTCCAGTCGCTGGGGCTGCGGCCGGCCCGGCGCACGCATCGCCGCCGGCGCGACGGGAACCGGCTCCGGCATTCTGACTGCCTTTGGCCTGGCTACACCGCTTCGCGGCTGTGCCAACTCGAGCACTTCCGGTCTGCTACCCGCAGCGAACTCGTCGGCGCGCTCCGGACGCTTAGACACCAGCCGGCGCGGTCATGGAGCTACAGACCGGCGACTGGGTCGAGGCCTGCCATCCACGACGGCTAGCCGGTCGCCCGCGTGCTTACTCCGAAGCAGTGGGGGAGCCCGTCCGGTGGTGCCGCACCAAAGATCGAATGACACGCCCGCCCACAGCCCTCGCCTTCGCCGGCCTCGCCACTCTCCTCCCGGCCAGCTCAGCGTC
>DASQXU010000476.1:0-2211 GCA_035639555.1 Thermoleophilaceae bacterium | reverse complement strand
TCGAAGGTCGAGAAGAAGACGGTCTGCCCGTGCAGGAGCCACGCGCCCCCGCCGTACTCGTGCACCCGGGTACGCACGTAGAACCCCTCCGGCGTGACGTCCTCCGGCTCGCCGCCCTCCGGCTGGCGGACCAGGACCGTGCGGCCACCCTCCGCGGGCCTACCCTCGAGCCACCAGGCCGACCCGTCGGTGCCGACCAGCGGCTCGGCGAGCCGAGTCCCGGCGCGGGCGACGACCTCGGCCGAGATCGGTGAGCGCCAAGACCCGAAGGGCGCTGTGTGCGGACCCGGCACGCGGCGCGAGTGTAGGCCGCGGCCACGCCCCCGGTACCCGCACAACCGTTGGCTAGCCCTCCGTTTCGTTCGGTGCCGGCTGGTAGATGAGGATCAGGACACCGTCCGACCCGACCTGCTTGGTATCGACCAGCCGCAGGGCGGTTGAGTCGCTCACGTCCTCGAACAGGCGCTTTCCGCGCCCCAGAGCGACCGGGAAGACCATGAGCCGGTACTCATCGACCAGGCCATCCTCCGCCAGGGTCCGGACTAGCGTCGCGCTGCCGTTGACGAGGATGTCGCCGCCCGGTCGCTGCTTGAGCGTCGCCACCTCTTCGGCGACGTCACCCTTGATCACCGTCGAGTTGTTCCACTGGGCCCCTTCCAGCGTCGTCGAGACGACGAACTTCGGCATGCCGTTGAACTTGTCGGCGAACGCGCCCGTCCTGGATGGCCAGGCCGCCGCGAAGCCCTCGTAGGTGACGCGCCCCAGCAGCAAGGCGTCGCTCGCCATGACCTCGTCGAGCTTGAACTTGTCCCCTTCCGCTCCGCGGTCGAACTGGAACGCCCAGCCGCCGCGGTCGAATCCCTCGGCTCCGCCGGGATCCTCCATGACGCCGTCCACCGTGACGAACTGCGATACGACCAGTCTGGCCACCTTGCTCCTCCTGCTTCTCGGGTTCCGAAGTAGGACCCGCGGCCAACGCGGGACTAATCGCCGACTCGACCGCTCGGCCGGCAAGATGAGTGGCGGCCGTGACCCGGCTGCTCTACCTCGACCAGAACTACCTCAGCGGCATCGCCAAGCGAAAGCCGGCCTTTCGCGAGCTGGAGCCGGCATTGGGTGAGGCTGTCGCGCGCCGCGCGGTCGCGGTGGTCGAGTCGGCGGTCCACGAGCTCGAGTCCCGGCCGCGGCCGGACCTCGGCCTGCTCGAGCTGCTGCGCGCGCTCTCGGGCGGACGCCGCCTGCCCGCCGAGCCCGGCCGTGAGGGCCGTGAGGCGCGCCGGCGCATGGCCTGGACGATCGAGCACGAGCTCCGCGGCCGCCGCGCCCGCGCCAGCGATGCCGCCGACCTAGAGGCACTGGCGATTGCCCTGCCGCGCTGCGACCTCATCACGTGTGACGCCTTCATGGCCGACGTCGTCCATCGCGCCCGGCTCGACGTGCGTCACCGCTGCGAGCTGTTCACCGGCCGGCGGGCGGACGTGCTACGCCTGCGCGACCGGCTGCGCGAGCTCGCCGCCCGGTGAGGCGGCGCTCGACCGGGGCTCGGCGGGGCTCTGAGCGGGCGAGCCACCGAACCACGGCGGGTGCGGCAAGGACCATCACGAACAGCCGCAGCCCCTGAACGGCGAGTACGAAGGTCGTGTTGGCGCCGCTCCCGTAGGCGATGGGGAGTACCGCGTAGAGGCCGCCCGGCGTCGTTGCCAGGTAGCCGTCGAGCAGCGAGACACCCGCCGTCAGCTCGAGCAACCACCCGAGCCCGAAGCAGACCACCAGCAGGAGCGCGATCGACGCGGCGACGGGCGGCGTCAGACGGGCTATCTCCGTGAGCGTCTCGCGGTCGAAGCCGAGGCCGATCTGCAGCCCGATCAGCGCGAAGCCCGATTCGCGGACGAGCGGCGGCACCTGGGCACCGCCGGTCAGGCCCGCGAGCGAAAGCGCCGCCGTGAGGATCAGCGGGCCGAGCAGCGCCGGGGCGGGCAGCCGCAGCCGCGGTCCGATGAGGGCGCCCGCGATCGCCGCGCCGCCGGTCAGCGCCCAGCCCCCCGGGGTGCCGAGCAGTGCTTCGCCACCCCCACCGCCCCCGTGCGAATGGATGCCGAAGGCGATCGGAACGAGCAGCGGCGTGAGCAGCGTGACCACCAGCACCCGGAGGTACTGCATGAATGCGACGAGCCGGTCGTCGCCGCCCAGCTCGTCGGCCATCGCGACGAT
>DASQXU010000475.1:0-2490 GCA_035639555.1 Thermoleophilaceae bacterium | reverse complement strand
ATCGCGGTGCTCGCGGCTGTCGCTCCACCGGCGCCGGCGCGCGTCGCCCATACGGTCGAGCCCGGCGAGACACTCTGGTCGATCGCGCTCGCTAACAACCTCACTACGCCGCTGCTGGCCGCGGCCAACGGCCTGCCGCCCACGGCTCACATACTGGCAGGCAACACGATCTCGGTTCCGTCGGTATCAGAGGCGGCGACCGCGCGAGCCGAGCAGGTTCAGCAGAGTGCGCCCCTCTCCCGGGGGGCGCGCGGCTACGTCGTCCGCCCCGGCGACTCGCTCTCCGCCATCGCGGCCCGCAGCGGGGTGACAGCCGGAGAGCTCGCCTCGCTGAACGGGCTCGACCCGGCCGGCACGCTGCTCATTGGCACGCGGCTGAAGCTGCCGACCGGAGCCTCGGTCGCGTCGCCCCCCGCGGCCGTAACTAATCACCCGCCGACAGTGGACCCGCACGGTTCCGCGCTCGTCGGTAGCTTCCTTGTTTGCTTCCAAAGTCGCTGCGCGGTCGAAGTTCTCCCCGGCCATGCCCGTGACGATCGCTAGAGCACTCGGCCGAAAGAGCGGTCCGCCGCTAAGCCCAGCAGGCGACGGGATACTCATCTCGCATCGAAAACTGCGCCACCTGCCTCGCCGGTGACGACCGCCTGAGCACTCCACGCTCGGCCGGTTCGACGGCCGCGACAGGAGGGAGGACGGGAAGTGCGGACCGCGTTGGAGTGGGCTCAGCTGGGAGCGATGGGGCGCCGACTGCAGTCGCGCGCGAGATCAGGGCACGGCTTGAGATCAACCGCCGCACGGTCCGGCCGATGCTCGCTTCGGACGAGCCGCTGCGCGCCGCAGGGCTCGAAGCTCGGTCTATTCGAGCCCGTGACCGGCGAGTGGTTCAGGAGTCGCCCAGATAGGGCGCCGCGGATGACGGTAGCGAGCATGTTGCCGCGCTCATCACGCTCCTCTATACGTCATTTGGTGTGGCCAAGTTAGTGCCCGCGGGTGGCGGCGGTGAAGCAGGCGCCCCGCTCGGCCTCGGGCTTGGCCAGGCAGCGGCTGACGAACCGCGGGGCGTGCCCGCCGGTGGCGGCGGTGAAGCAGGCGCCCCGCTCGGCCTCGGGCTTGGCCAGGCAGCGGCTGACGAACCGCGGGGCGTGCCCCCGGCGCGGCGCGGGGTTGCCGGTGCCCGAGCTCGCCCCTCCACATCCGGCTGCGCCGACCCCCAGCGCAACTAGGCATGCGCCCAAAGCGATCCTATTGCGCATCGAGATCACTCTTCCGTTGTTAGCGGCTTCGCGTAGCCGGGAGAGCCGTCGAAAGCACACCCTGAACCCGGCAGACCGACCCTATGCCCACCTTCCCCTCGACCGCAAGTTGAGGGTCGGCCCCTGACGAGGGCCTCGCGACCCGGCCCGCGCCCGGAAGCCGCTCTAGGACACGGGTCAGCGGCGGTGGAGGCGGGGTGCCAGCGCCGCGCGGGCGCGGGCCCGGCGCCCACTTCTCCCCAAGGTCCGACAGGAGGTCGCGGGCCGCGCGGTGGCGCGGCTCCTTGTCGGCTCTAGCGGGTTCCCCGGCTTCCAGCGGATCCGACTGACGCCTGCGGTCCACGTCGAGGGAAGTCGATCCGTCCGACACTGGCGACGGCAACGTCGCCAGTCGCCCGCAGGGAGTTAGCGGGTCGTAGCAGCGGTGGGATCGTGCGCCGCGGACGGCCGAACGCGGACCCCCGAGGAGCAAGCAGCACCCGCGCACGCTTGTGTTCGCGGCAGTCGGAGCGACCTCAGCCGACCGCGCAAGCGGCCTGGACGGGAGAATCGGAGGCGGGGGTGAGCCCCCCACCCGCTTCTCCAGACCCGGCACAGGAGCTAGCTGCGCTCGGCCCGGAGCTTTGCGATCTCACAGACAACCGGCAGGCCCGTGCCGGTCGCCGTGAGCTACTCCCCGAGAGCTGCGGTGTCGCGGCGGGCGATCCGGCGAATCTTGTTCGTCGAGCCAGATCGCAGGTCGCTCACCGGCCGACGTAGTCGACGTGCCACCACTCGCTGGGGGCGTGCACCTTCGACCACCCAAACTTCCACCCGATCTGGTTGATTACCCGGCGCATCGCCGGAGTCGCGACGTCGACGGCGGTTCCGGACTCGTGTGAGGAGGTCCCCGGCGGGTTGGCGGGGGCGCCGCGGCCCGCGAGGAAAGCCTTATAGAGCTGGACCTGCTGCTCGTGGGTCCGGTACGCCGACAGCGGACCACCCGGATAGATGTCGATGCCGTAGGCGCGCAGGGCCTCCGCGCGCATCGCGTTCCAGGCGTTCGCGGCGGCACGGACAAGGTGGAGCTCGCCGTAGGGAGAGGGGATGTCACCCATCCCGGGGGCGGAGGCGATCGTTGTGCTCGAGGGCGCCCCGGCAGCGCCTGCACTCCCGCGCCGCTCGTTGGCCGTCCCGCCCGAGGCAAGCGCCGCGGCGCCCTCCTCGACAGTCGGTACGTAGATGGTGGCTCCAGCCC
>DASQXU010000474.1:0-3412 GCA_035639555.1 Thermoleophilaceae bacterium | reverse complement strand
GCGATCCCGAGCCCGTCCCTCGGGCAAGGAGGTGGGCGAGAGCGCCCGCCGAGCGAGCTCTGGCATAGGTTCCCGTTCAACCCCCCGCCGTCGCGTGTGGAGAAAGGCGGCGCGAAGCCGGCGCGGCCCGCGCCAGGGAAGACGGATCGCGTGAAGAGCGCCGCCGCCGGGCAGCCCTCGCGCCACTCGCCCGGGCGGAAGCTCGCCAAGCGCTCCGGCCAGGGCACCGCTATCCCGGTCGCGGTCGTGGTGCCGCTTGGCCTCCTCGTCCTCGGCGCCGCTGTAGCCGTCCCCATCGCAATCCGACGCCGCCGAGGCCGCGGCAAGGGCAAGGGCAAGGGCAAGGGCAAGGGCAAGGGGATGCTGAGCACCGCCGCCGGCAGCCTGGGGAGGGCCAAGTCGATGTTGCGCACCGCCACCGCGAGCCGCCTGCGGAAAGCCAAGTCGATGTTCGGCAGTCTCGCGGCTGGCAGCCGCGGCAAGGCCAGGTCCATGCTGCGCGCTGCTACCCCGAGAAGGGTAGGGACGGCAAGAAGCCAGACTTCCGCGGACCACCGTGCCAACGCGCCGCCCCCTCGGCCCAGGCCGGGGGGCGCCCCGACAAGTGCGCAGGCGACGCCTGCGCCAGCCGCGTCTCCCCCACCGAGGAAGAGCGGGCTCGGGTCCGCAGCGTCAGAGTCCCCCCGAGGTAAGCCAGCGCCGGCGAGCGTTCCTTGGCCAGCAGTACCACCGCCGCCCGGTCGGGCTGCCGACCGACAGGCGTCTCGGGCCCGCCGCTCGGCCGAGGAGAAGCTGGGGCCCGACCATTCTGTCGACCCCAGAGAAGGTGATGTCCGGTCTCCTGGGGCGGATGAGTCACTGACGCGGCCGGCCGACGCGACAGCACAGGCGGTCGGCTATGCGAGCCTGGCGAAAGGGCAGACGGTGGAAAGTCCCGAGCTTCGCGCCCAGGCGCAAGCGATCGAGCGCGCGTGTGCGACCCGCGGGCTCTCGCTCCTGAGGCTCGTGTGGGACGTCGCGAACGATACTGGCTCGGACCTGGAACGGCCCGGCCTGAAACATGCGCTCGAGCGCATCGCCGCCGGTGAAGCGTCCTGTCTCGTTGTATCCGGGCTCGACCGCCTGAGCCACTCAGCCGCCGATCTTGGGACCCTCGTCGGGTGGCTGGAGAAGAAAGGGAGCCGGCTGATAGCGGTTGACCTTGAGCTTGACACGGCCACGCGGGACGGGCGCCTCGCCGCTCAAGCGCTCGCCGCGGTCGGTGGCTTGACGCGCGGAGAGACCGGTGAGCCCACGCTCTCGGAACTTACCGCGGCGCGCGCAAGGAAGCGTTCCTCGGGCCGCCCCGCGGTCGCCGACCGGCCGGCGCTCGAGGAGCGGATCCGCGCGATGCGCCAGGGGGGGATGACGCTCCAGGCCATAGCCGACCAGCTCAACGCTGAGGGGGTCCCGACCTTGCGCGGCGGCGCCAGGTGGCGACCGTCGAGCGTGCAGGCCGCCACCGGATACAAGCGCCCTCGCCGCAGGCCGCCGCCGAAGCACCCCGGTCCGGACCGCTAGACCGAAGACAGCGCCGGCGAGACATACCTGACGCCGGTAGGGCTCGACGAAGCCCGCTTACGCAAGGGTGGCGAGATCTTTCCGCTGCGCTTAGGCTGGCACGGCACCCCTGGACGCCCAGTCGGGGATGCGGCGGAAAAGCCTCGGATCCGATCGGTGAGCCGCCTGGCGCATGGATGCCCGAGTCGAGCAGAGAACGTTAGGTCCGGTAAGGGTGGGGCGGAGGTCACGAGGCGTCCGCGCTCAATCCGAAGAGGTCGTGGGGGACGGGCGCGCCCTGCGGCGCTCGGGGCCGGCCGGGATTGCCGTTCGACCAGCGCGACCGATCCCTCGAGCCACCCGACGCTGCGGGCGCACCCGGCCCGCCGCGGTCCTCGCCCCGCTCGTCACCCCCCTCGCCGTCCTCTCCCCAAGCGCCTTCGCCCAGTCCCCCGCCGTCCACACGACGACTTCCTCCCCCACGGCCATCACTTCGGACACCGCGGCCGGCACTCCCTCGGACACAAAGACCGACAAGTCCTCGCACACGATCGGGCCCCACCCCGCCCCACGGTCGAGACGTTCGACACCGCGACCGGTCGACGCCGCGACCGCCTCCGTCGAGACCCGCGCCGCGCCGCCGAAAGAGCCGGCCGACACCGCTAAGGGTCGACACCGTGACCGCAATGGCGCAGGGCGTCGCGGGGACCCTGGCGAAGCCGCTCCGGACAAGAGCGATACCCAGCCGCGGGCGGAGCCGGTCGACACCGCGACCGCTCAGGGCGAGAACCTCGCCGAGCCGAACGCCACCCCAACCCGTCACAGTCAGCACGTCGCCGAGCTGGGCTCCACCACGGCCGCTCAGGGCCAGAGCGTCGCCGAGCCGGGCGCCACCCCCACCGCTCCCGCGCAGAGCGGCCGCATGACCGTGGCCACGCCACCCGACGCGCTGACAGCGCGCATCCACGTCGAGGCCGTCGAGGCTGCCGACACCGCAACCTCCCGCGCCGACTCAGTCGCCGAGCGGGTGACCACGTCGAGCGCCCGCGGCGGTATCACCACGGCTCTCACCGAGACCCCACGCCGCGTGCCTGGTGTAGCGATCCTCTTCATCAAGACGCCGGGCAGCGCCATTGCCTCGACGGAGCGCGTGCTCGCAGGCCGGGCCGGGGCCGACGGCTTCCAGTCGCCGCCCTCGCCATCGCCGACGCAAGGCGGGAGCGGATTCGCGACCTCGGGCGGCGACGGCGTCTCCGTTGGCTTCTTTCTGGGCCTCGTTGCGGCGCTCGTCCTCCCGACCGCCCTACTCTCAGAGCGTGTGTGACTGGCCCTGGCTACGTCGCCTCCGGCGCCCTGCGTCTCCGTCTTCGAGCGGCCCGGCTAGACCTCCCTTGGGAAGCTCGCGCCGCTGCACCCACCGGTGTCGGCGGCGTATCCGCTCAGAGGAGACAGACTATGCCCAACACAATCCCTTCCCGCTCCGCGTGGTGCTCGGAGACGCGAGGAGGTAGCCGTGGACCGGCGCGTCGGTGATCGGCTAGCGGACGCCCCAGCCGAGGTTCGCACGATGCTGCTGCTCGAGCGTGACGCGGAGCTGGCGCGGCTGAGCGACGCCTTTGAGCGCGCCGGTCGGGGCGAGGGATCGCTGACGCTCGTGGAGGGTGCTCCCGGGGTCGGCAAGTCGCGCTTGCTCGAGGCGGCGGGGGCACTCGCGGCACCGGAGGGCATGGAGGTCCTCAAGGCGACTGGCCGGGAACTCGAGAGCGACTTCCCATTCGGGGTCGCACTCCAGCTGTTCGAGTCCCGCCTGGCGAGGGCTGGCATGGACGAGCGGGCCCGGCTGCTCTCCGGGCCTACTCGGCTCGATACCCCA
>DASQXU010000473.1:0-23725 GCA_035639555.1 Thermoleophilaceae bacterium | reverse complement strand
CGGCGCTCCCGATCGGCCCGAAGCTCGGGAGCAGGTCGATCGGCGCGACCCCGCCGGCCTCGCCGGGTCCGCAGCTGGTGCGCGACGTCGCGGGCTGGCCCTCGAGCAGCCCCGCCGCGGCCAGCACCCACGAGCCGGTGCAGACCGAGGTGCGCAGCGTCTTGTCGGGGAGCTCGCGCAGGAAGCGCAGCAGCCGCTCATTGAACGCCTCGGTGCGGGTCACCGGGCCGCCGGGGATCACGAACGCGTCCATGTCCGGCGCGTCGTCGAGGCTGTACTTCGGCCGCACCTCCATCCCGCCCTGGGTGTGCACGGGCGCGCGCGTGTCACCCACGAGGAAGACGTCGATCGAGGGGTCGAAGCGGCGAGCCACGGCCATCACTCCGAACGGCGCGGCGAAGTCGATCACCTCGACGCCGTCGCCGACGAAGATGCCCACCCGCAGGCCGCTCAGGGAACGATCGGGCATGGATTCCTCCTCCCAACTATCGATCAGCTTTGTGGCTGGTTAGTGTCTCAACCTGGGGCGGCGCCGCGCTCAGCTCCCACGTGCGGACGCCCCCTTTGGGCCAACCACGACGGAGTGAGCCCCGCCGCCGGCGGCCATCCCCCACGCGAGCGCCGCCCCCGAGCTGGCGCCCCATCGGCGCAGCCCCGGCAGGGCGGCGTCGACCCTGCCCGGCGAGCCCAGCCGGATCCCCGCGAGCAGCGCGGCGGCGGCGTCGGGCAGCTCGCCTCGCTCGGCACAGCGCAGGTAGGCCAGGCCGATGGGGGAGGAGCGGCCGGCCGCCAACACGGCGAGCGGGACCGGCCGGCCCTCGGCGGCGCGCCAGGCCGCGTAGCCGGCCAGCACGTCGTCACCCGCCGGCGTGAGTCCCTCGCCGCGCCCGGCGAGCGACGCCACGGCGTCGGCCAGGCGCCCGCGCCGCAGCGCCACGAGGCCGGGACCGAGCGACGCGGGCGGCGGCCGCAGGCCGGCGAGCGCTCGGGCAGCAGCATCGGCCACCGCGTGGGGGTCGCCGCACGACGACGGCCACGACGGGGCGCGACGCTCCCGGAGCCGCTCGAGCGAGAGGGCGAAGCCGTCGATCACCAGGCGCTCGTCCTCAAGCCGCGCGGGGGAGCCGGCGCGGACTTCGGGGGCCGCATCCACCACGAGCGAAAGCGGTCCGAACTGAGCGCCGCGCTCGGCGACCAGCAGGTGGCCCACGCCCAGCCGGACGTAGGCGGCGCGCCGGAAGGCGAGCTCCACGGTGCCGCTTCGGCCGGCCCTGAGCGCTCGGAGCGCTCCGGGGCCGGCAACGAGTCCCCGCGCTCCCGCGCTCACGGCACGGTTGCGCGGTCGAGCTGCTCGGCGAGGGCAGCCACCGCCGCTCGGAAGGGGGCGACCGGCTGGTGGGCCACGCCCGCGCCGATCTGCCCCGCGCCGCTCGACGCGTGGAGCACGCCGGTGCTTATCTGCGGCGTGATCTCGAGCTCCGAGACCAGGCGGGCGTCGATCCCGAGGGGGGTGCCCGCGTAGTCGAGGGCCGGAATGGTAAAGCGCCTCGAGCGGCCGACCGTGATCTCGGCCATGAGCTCGGTGCGCGCGGTCGCGTCGGCGAAGGTGCCGCCGAAGAACGACGCCACCGCGGGTGATGCGGCGAGCGCCACCCCGCCGAGGCCCACGCACTCGATCACCGCCGAGTCCCCAATGTCGAGGGCGGCGTCGGACTCCGAGTAGCCCTCGCGCAGCAGAGCGTCGCGCACCGGGGCGGCGGGCGCCGAGAACCAGCGGCCGGGCAGGCCGGCGAGCTGGATCGCCATGTCGGTGCCGTTGCGCGACATCAGGTTGACGACGCTCGACCCCTCGACGTCGACCGCCGCGAGGGAGGCGCACTTGGCCGCGGCCATCGTCAGGTTCAGGAAGAAGTGATGGTTGCCCGCGACGAAGCGCGCGGCCCTCTCCCCGCCGAGCGCCGCGAACGCCGGCAGCAGGGCGCGGATGAGCAGAGCGCCCGTGGCCTGGCTGCGCATGTGGAGCTCGTCGCCCATCTGAAGCCCCTGGGCCGCTAGGGAGAGGACGTCGATCGGCCCTTCGCGCTCGATCACCCGCCCGAGCGCCGGCGCCAGCTCGTCGCGGAAGAAGCGCAGGCGCTCGACCGACTCGTCGTCCCCGACGCCGAACCAGAGGGTGTTGCCCGGCCCCTCGTTGAACGTCGAGTGGGCCCGCGTGCCCGAGCCCCCGTCCTCGACCACCCAGACCGGCATCGAGGGGGAGCACACGCCGGTCATAGGCCCCACGTGACCGTGCTCGTTGCCCGGGTGCAGCGCGACTTCGCCGGCGCCGAGCAGCTCCGCGGCCTCCTCCCGATCGCTCGCCCAGCCCTCGAACAGGCAGGCGGCGACGAGCGCCCGCCGCTGGGGATTGCAGACCCGCTCCCACTCGATCGCCGGACCGGCGTGGATCAGGACCCGATCGCCGAGCACCGGGATGACGTCGCCCGCGCGCGCAACGCCGACCGCGCGCGGGGTCGCCGACTCGATCCGCTCGACCGCCTCCTGGTTGGCCTCGGCGACCCGCTGGCCGTGCTCGCCCCAGAGACGCTCGAGCGCGTGCAGTGCGCCGGGGTCGCCGCCGGCCGGCGGCCGCCAGTCCACGTCGACCGCGGTGGCGCCCTGCGCCCGCACCGCCTCTCCGAAGATCGAGACCCCGACGTTCACCGCCTCGACCCGCTCCAGCACGTCCCGGTTCACCCGACCTCCCCGGCGTCTGCTATTCCACTCGGCGGTCCATGCCCACCGTCGAGGATCTGGCCGCTGCCGTCCGCCGGGCGCCGGCGGTGCAGGCGAAGCGTGAGCTGGCCCTCGTGCGTCGCCTCGACCCCGGGCTCGACGGCGACGACGCCGCCGCGATCCCGCACTCGGGCGAGTACCTGATCGTGTGCGGCGAGGCGATCGCGCCCCCGTTCGTGCGCGCCGATCCGCACGCCGCCGGCGCCGCCGCGGTGGTGACGAACGCGGCCGACGTGCGTGCGATGGGGGGACGCCCGTTGGGCCTCGTCGACATGGTCGTGAGCCCGGACCGGAACCACGCCAGCGCGGTCCTCGAGGGCATCGCCTGGGCGGCCGGCCTGCTCGGGGTCGAGGTCGTCGGCGGCCACCTCACGCTCGGCCACGAGCCGTCCCTCTCGGCGTCGTGCACCGGCGTCGCGCGACGGCCGCTCCGGAGCGCGGACGCGCGCCCGGGCGACGCGCTGCTCGGGGCCTTCTCCCTCGAGGGCCGGTACCGGGGCGACACCGCGTTCTTCAGCTCGCTGCGTGACCGCGCGCCCGAGGCCCTCCGCGACGACGGGGAGGCGCTCGTCGAGCTGGCCGAGGCCGGCCTCTGCCGCGCGGCGCGCGACGTGTCGATGCCGGGCCCGGCCGGGTCGCTCCTGCAGATGGTCGAGGCCGCGGCCTGCGGCGCGACGCTCGACCTCGACCGCCTTCCCCGCCCCGACGGGGTTCCCATCGAGCGCTGGCTGCTCAGCTTCCCGAGCTTCGGCTTCCTGGTGGCCGTCCCGCCCGAGAGCGCCGTCGAGGCGGCGGAGCCGTTCCTGAGGCGCGGCCTCGCCTGCGCCGAGTGCGGCGAACTTGACCCCAGTGGGGTGCTCAAGCTGGTCGCCTCCGGCCGCACGGCGCCGCTCTGGGACCTCCGGGCGGAGCCGTTCACGTCTCCCGGCCCGGACCGAGCCGGATCGACATGAGCTGGTGCGGTACGCCCACGAAGAGCTCAGGCTCGCCCTCGGGGCGCCAGCCGAGATGCTCGAAGAAGGGGACGTTCGGCAGCTGGATGTGGGCGATCATCCGCCGGCCGCCCAGGCGGCCGGCGGTGGCCACCGCGAAGCGCACCAGCCGCGCGCCCAGGTGGTTCGCCCGCCGCTCGGGCGCGACCGCGAGCCTGTCGCCCTTCCACAGCTCCGCGGCGGCGTCGAGCGGATAGAGGCGCACTGCGCCGCAGACGTCGTCGTCCACGAGCCCGACGACGTGGAGCGTGCGCTCGTCGTCGTCGTGCTCATCCCGGTCGTCGAGCGCGAACAGCCGCTGCTCGTCCACGAAGATGCGATTTCGCAGCGCGAAGTGGGCGGCGAGATCGGCCGGGGCCGTGGCTACATGGCACTCGATGCGCTCGAGCTCGGCGCTAGCCGTAGTGGAGCACGGGGAGCTCACCCGCTGCACGCGCCTCCTCCCTGCGGAAGACTCGCTCCCAGGCGGAGAGTCCCGAGCAAGCCTGGCAGCGGGCGCACCCCGCCTTCGCCTCGACGTGGTCGAGCCCGGCCTCCGCGAGCATCGCGGACACCGCGCGATAGATCGACGCGACGTAGTCCGGATCCGGCGGCGCGCTGTCCCCGAGCGGGGTGCCGGGGACCGGCCGCAGCGGGACGACGAAGGGGTACACGCCCATCTCGATCGCGCGCCGGCAGCCCTCCTCGATCAGCTCTGGCCGCTCGCCCATGCCGAGGATCACGTACGTCGTGACCCGGCCCCTGCCGAACACCTCCACCGCCCTCTCCCAGCACCGGAAGTAGCCCTCGACCCCGCACAGCGCCTTGCCCGCGGCCACCCGAGCCAGCACCTCCGGGTCGAAGGTCTCGATGTGGATGCCCACCGCGTCGACCCCGGAGTCGCGGACATGCTCGAGCACCGCCGGGTCGTCCGGCGGCTCGAACTGGACCTGGATGGGCAGCCCGCTCGCCTCCTTGATCGCGGCCGCGCAGCGACTTATGTACAGCGCGCCGCGGTCGCGCCGGTTGATCGAGCCCGTGGTGAGCGTCACGTCGACCGCGCCGTCGAGGTCGCGGGCCGCGGTGCAGACCTCGGCCAGCTGCGCCGGCGTCTTGACCGGGATCGTCTGCTCCCCGCGCGTGAGCTCGATCCCGCAGAACGCGCACTGCTCGTCGGTTCCCCAGTAGATGCACTTCTGGACGACCGTCGAGGCGATCGAGTCGAGGTGCAGCAGCGCGATCTTCCAGTAGGGGATGCCGTCCGCCGTCTTCATGTCGTAGATTCGCGGCCGGCGCGGCAGCTTCACCGGCCCCACCGTGTCGTCGCCCCGGTAGAGCATCGCGCCGGTGTCCGTGAGGTGAAGGGTGTAGGGCGAGCTGGCGACGAACGAGGCGTGTCGCGGCACGGTCAGCGGAAGCCCGCGCACCCAGAGGAAGAGCGCGTCGGACGGCCCGGCGCCGCCCCGCCGGCTCGGCATCGCGTCGCCCGTGTCGTCCTCGACCCGGACACCGACCGACTGAAGCTCGACGAGCAGCTGCCGCTCGTCGAGATCGGGCAGCCTGAGCGCGCCCTCAGCCACGGCCCGCGAACAGCTCCTCGTAGTTCTGCCAGAAGACCCGGTCCTTCAGCTCCTGCGAGATCCCGCGGATCCCGTTGATCTTCCAGTACTCGCTGTCGAAGTCGGACCAGGGCTCGTCCGAGCCGAAGAACACCCGATCGCCGCCCACGCCGGTCTTCTCGATCTCGGTGAGCAGCCAGCGCGCCCCGAAGCCCACCGCCCACGAGGTGTCGGTGTAGACCTTGTAGCCGTTCTCCACCCACTGAAGGAACTTCGGCACGAGCCTGATGTGGGCGGACACCCCCCCGCCGAAGTGCACGAGGTAGATCTTGCAGCGCTTGCCGTACTTCTCGACGAGGGGAATGAAGTTGTTGATGTCGGAGGCGCCGCCGGGGCTCGTGTGGAAGTGGAAGATCAGATCGTGCTGCTCGCAGGCGTCGAAGCACTCGTCGGCGAGGGCCAGGGTCTCCTCGTCCCAGCTCCCGGGGTCAGGGTTGCCGCCGAGCAAGAACGTGGTCTTGAGCGCCACGACCCGTGACTCCCCCGCGAGCCCCAGGGCCTTCCGGGTCATCTCCGCGTTGCGCGGCAGGAACGACACCCAGATCGCCCCGAGCACCCGGTCGTTGCTCGTGGCCGCGTCCATCACCACGTCGTTCAGGTCGAACGAGATCTCGTGGACGGGCACCCCGTAGTTGGACATCGTCAGCGCCCGCTCGATCTTGAACTCGTCCATGTGCTTCTTCACGAACTCGTCGGTGGTGCGGTAGTCGTAGACCGTCGGCTTCACCGGGTGCTCGAGGTCGTAGAACTTCCAGGGCGGGATCTCGCCGATGTGGCAGTGCGCGTCGATGATCTTCTTGGGATGGGTCGTCACCTTCAGTCCTTTCCGAAGAGGTCACGCGCATTCGCCACGCGCGCCTCCCACTCCTGGCGCCGCTTGAACCGCTTCGCCGGCACGAGCGGTGGCTTGTCGAGCAGCCACGCGCCGGTGCGCGGATCGAGCTGCACGACCTCGAGCTCGTAGGTCGGCTCGCCCTCGGGCTCCGCGGTCGAGGAGGCGTGGATGGCCCGGCCGCTCCGCACGTGCATCTCTAGCCGGTGCGAGCCGAGCGGCGTGACGTCCTCGAACAGCACGACCCACTCGGCGCCCTCGCGCCGGGCCCGCTCGAGCCGCTCCCGGGCGATCTCCTTGGCGTGCTCGCGCGTGGTCTCCCGGTGGCGCTGGCAGAAGGCCGCGTCGCGCACCGCCTCCGGGTCCATCAGCGCCGCCATCGAGGGCGAGAGGCGCTGCAGCGCCTCGACCCCGAGGCCGGGCTGCTCGCGCCAGGTGCGCACGAGCTCGTCCTCAGTCCGGACGGTGCGGAGCTCGTCGACGATCGCCCTCACCACCTGGACGTACTGCTCGTAGAGGGTCGCGTTGACCATCACCGACGGGTAGACGACGGACTCGGCACGCCGCCACGCCGCCACCGCGGCCTCCCGATCGCGCTCGGGGTCGCGGCTCAAACGGTCCAGGTGTTCAGCTGGAAGGCCTTCTCACGCCACGCGGTGAGCGCCGCGTCGAGCACGTCGAGTGGATGGAAGGGCTTCACGCCCTCCATCAGCAGGTCCTCGGGGAAGCCGTAGAGGGCACCCGAGGCGAACCGGCAGGCGTATACGTTGCCGCCCTCCTCCATGAAGGTCTTGAGCTGGTTGTTGATCGCCATGTGCCCCGGGAACGCCTCGTCGCCCACCTTGGGGAATCCCCTCGTGCCGGACGCCATGAGCACGCCCGGCCCGTAGAGGACCAGCGTCGTGTCGAAGCCCTTTCGGCGCAGGCGCGTGGTCGTCAGCAGGTTGACGAGCCCGACCGAGCCCTCGTAGGGGACGGTGTGCATGAACGTGTACGCCTTCTCCCCGGGCTCGGCCTGGACGTCGGGAAAGACCTTCTCCTCGAGATCGAAGAGCTCGGTGCCTTCGGTCTTGGCCTCCGAGAGAGCGCTTGTGTCCGCCACTCCTCCTCCTTCGCAAGTCGCCTTGCGGCCGCACGCTCTCCAGGCCCGCGGTCGCGTATCGGATCGTAGACGGCATTGTTAGCGATGCGCGCTGCCCGGGTCAAGTCAGGACGGGATAGCGCTTGGACAACGGCGCTTGAACCGCTCTTCGGCCTTGAAACCCCGTGTACTATGGTGAAGGCTCGCGGGCGGAGGGTGACCAGTTCCGCAGCCGGCCGATGCCGAGAGAACCGATTACGCTCCCCGAGGTGACTACCGCCAAGCCGCTCCTCGAGATCGAACGGACGGTCTCGGAGCTCGGCGCGAAGGTCGCGAAGGCGAGGGCCGAGCGCGGATGGTCGCTCGCGCAGCTCGCCGAGCGCTCGGGCGTCTCCACGGCGGCGGTCCACAAGATCGAGAAGTCGGGGATGACCCCGACGATCGCCACCCTGATGAAGATCGCGTTGGCGCTCGGCAAGAGCGTGAGCTACTTCGTGGAGGACGTCGACGCCGCGCGCCCCGTGACCGTGATCAGGCGGGACGAGCGCACCCAGCTGTACACGTCCAAGCAGGGGCTCGTGCTCCAGAACATCTCCGGCCGCTACGGGCCCTTCTGGGTGGCCGGCGCCGAAGCGCATGTGGAGCCGCACGCGGACAGCGGCCCCGAGCCGATGCGCCATCCGGGCGAGGAGCTCGTCCTCGTGCTCGACGGCCGGATGACGTTCACGATCGACGACGAGACCTACGAGCTCGAGGCCGGCGACTCCATCCACTTCAGGACGGTGCGCCCGCACTCCTGGGCGAACCCGAGCGGGCGGCCGGCGCGGGCCGTGTGGCTCGCCATCCGCGGTTCCTAGGGGCTCGGGGAGGACCGGATGCGCATAGTCGTCGCGATCGGCGGCAACGCCATCACCGCCGAAGGCCAGCGGGGAACGTGGGAGGAGCAGCTCGAGAACGCGCGCCGGGTCGCCCCCGAGCTCGTGGCGCTCAAGCGGGCGGACCACGAGCTGGTCCTGACCCACGGCAACGGGCCGCAGGTTGGGGCGCTCCACCTACAGCAGGCCCGCGGCGCCGGCGAGGTGCCCCCGCTCCCGCTCGACGCGCTCGTCGCAATGACTCAGGGTCAGCTCGGCTACCTGCTCCAGACGGCGATCGAGGAGGTCGACCCGGAGGTGCGCACCGCCACCGTGCTCACCCGCGTGATCGTGGACTCCGGCGATCCGGCGTTCGGGGAGCCGACCAAGCCGATCGGAAGCTTCTACTCCGAGGACGAGGCCCGGAAGGTGTCGGCCGACCACGGGTTCGAGGTGGTCGAGGACGCCGGGCGGGGATGGCGCTGTGTGGTGGACAGCCCGCGTCCAGCCGAGATCGTGGACGTCGAGAGCGTCGTCGAGCTCGCCCGCCGCAGGGTCCTGGTGATCGCGGCGGGCGGCGGCGGGATCCCCATGGTGCGGCGCGATGGAGTGCTCGCCGGCGTTGAGGGGGTGATCGACAAAGACCGCGCTTCGGCGACGCTGGCGCGCGCCGTCCAGGCCGACCTGCTCGTCATGCTCACCGGCGTGCCGTGGATCGCGCTCGACTACGGCACCCGCTGGCAGCGCGACATGGCGCGGCTCACGGTGTCGGATGCGCTTCGGCTGCTCGAGGCCGGCGAGTTCCCTCGGGGCAGCATGGGGCCGAAGGTGGAGTCGGCCATGCGCTTCGTGAACGGCGGCGGGCGGGCGGCGATCGTTACCTCGACCGAGCGGCTGGTCGCGGCGGTCGAGGATGGGGCCGGCACGTGGATCGTCCCCGACGACGAAGGCCCGTCCACCAGCGCGCCGGCCGACTCGGGGGTGGTGGCGGCGTGAGCTGGGAGGTCCGGGTGATTCCGAACCGCTACGCGGACAGCGTGCGGCTGATGGGCATCGCGCAGGCCGTCCGCGGCCGCGATGGCGTGAGCCGCTGCGAGGTGGCCATGGGCACCCCGGCGAACCTCGAGGCGCTCGACGCGCTCGGGGTCAGCGCGGACGCGGGACCGGGCGACATCGTGATCGCGGTGGACGCGGACGACGGCCGGGCAGAGGACGCCGTGGCCGAGGCCGAGCGGGCGCTGTCCTCGCTGACCGGCGGCGAAGGGGGCGGCGCTCCGGACAAGGCCGCGCCGCGCTCCCTGCCGGCGGCGGCGCGCGAGCTCCCCGGGGCCAACGTCGCGCTGATCTCGGTGCCCGGCGAATACGCGACGCTCGAGGCCCAGCACGCCCTCTCCGCCGGCATGCACGTCTTCCTGTTCTCCGATCACGTCCCGGCAGAGTCCGAGCTCGAGCTGAAGCGCCGCGGGGCCGAGCTCGGGCTGCTCGTCATGGGCCCGGAGTGCGGCACGGCGATGCTCGGCGGCGTGGGCCTCGGGTTCGCCAACGTCGTCCGCGAGGGGCCCGTCGGCATCGTGTCCGCCGGCGGCACCGGGGCCCAGGAGACCGCGTGCCTGCTCGACGCCTCCGGGAGCGGCGCCTCGCAGATCGTCGGCGTGGGCGGCCGCGACCTCTCGGTTGAGATCGGGGGGATCATGTTTCGGGAGGGCATGCGCATGCTCGGCGCGGATGAGCGCACCGAGACGCTGTTGCTGGTCTCAAAGCCCCCCGCGCCCGAGGTGGTGGCCGCGCTCGCCGAGGCGGTGCCCGACGGGGTTCGCGTCGTGGCCGCGTTCGTGGGCTATGAGGGCGGGGAGGCGCCGTTCGAGGTCCATCCGACGCTCGAGGCCGGCGCGCTGGCCGCGGCCGGAGCCGACCCGCCAGACCTCAGCCAGCTCGAGCGCGAAGTGGACCGCCGCCGCTCGGACACCGCGGGCCGCGCGCTGCTCGGGCTCTACTCTGGGGGCTCGCTCGCCCACGAGGCGGCCACGATCCTCGAGCCCGAGCTCGGGGCGCTCGCCGGGAACCTCGGCGAGGGCGGAGAGGGGGAAGGCCACGCCCTCTTCGACCTCGGCGAGGCCGAGTACACCCAGGGCCGCCCGCACCCAATGGTCGACCTCGAGGTGCGCACCCGGATGCTCGAGGACGCGGCCCGCGACGACCGGATCGGCTGCGTGCTCCTCGACGTGGTGCTCGGCCACGGCGCCCATCCCGACCCCGCCGGCGAGCTCGCGCCCGCCCTCGAGCGTGTCGGCGAGGGCGCGCTGGTGGTGGCTCGGGTGTGCGGCACCCCGGATGACCCGCAGGACTCCGCTCGCCAGCAGGAGACCCTGGCCGGCGCGGGCGTGATGGTCGCCCCGTCGGGCGCGGCCGCCGCACGGCTCGCCCTGAGGGCGGTCCGATGAGGCCCCTGCGGATCGCGATGCTCACCTATTCGGTGCGCCCGCGCGGCGGACCGGTCCACGCGCTCGAGGTCTCGGAAGCGCTGGCCCGCCGCGGACACAACGTCGAGCTGATGGCGCTCGGCCGACCCCGGGACGACTTCTTCCGAGCGCCACGCGTGCCCGCGCGCATCATCCGGTATGAGCCGCCCGACGCCCCGTTCGACGAGCGGGTGCAGGCCATGCTCGCCGCCTACCGAGACGGGCTGGCCGAGCCGCTCGCCGAGGGCTGCTTCGACGTGGTCCACGCCCAGGACTGCCTGTCGGCCAACGCCGCGCTCGACCTCCGCGAGGCCGGGGTGGTTCCGCACGTCATCCGCACGGTGCACCACGTCGACTCGTTCACCTCGCCCTCCCTGGTGGCGTGCCAGGACCGCTCGATCCTCGACCCCGACGCGCTCCTCTGCGTCTCCGAGCCGTGGGTCGACCGCCTGGCGCGCGAGTTCGGAGTGCGCCCCGGGCTGGTGCGCAACGGGGTCGACCCCGCCCGCCACCGTCCGCCCCGGGACGCCGACGAGCGACGCCGCGACCGCGCTGCCGTAGGTGTCGAGGGGCGGCTGGTCGTCCTCACGATCGGCGGGATCGAGCCGCGCAAGGGGTCGCTCGTCCTCCTCGAGGCGTTTGCCCGCCTGCGCCGCCTGGTGCCCGAGCTCGAGCCGCTGCTGGTGGTGGCCGGGGGGGCCACGCTGTTCGACTACCGCCAGGAGGTCAACCGCTTCCACGCGCGCGCCGACGAGCTCGGGGTGACGGCGCACGTGCGGCTGCTCGGGAGCCTCTCGCCGCACGAGATCGAGCGCGTCTATCGGGCCGCCGACCTGTTGGCGCAGCCCTCGACCAAGGAGGGCTTTGGCCTCGTGCTGCTCGAGGCGCTCGCCTGCGATCTCCCGGTCGTCGCCTCCGACCTCGCGGTGTTTCGCACCTTCCTCGAGCACGGCCGGAACGCCCTGCTCGTGCCGGTGGGCGACGCCGAGGCGCTCGCCGATGCTCTCGCCCGCCTGGCCCGCGACCCCGCGGAGCGCGCTCGTCTTCGGTCCGGCGGGCGGGCGGTGATCGCGGAGTACTCATGGGACGCCGCGGCCGAATCGCACGAGCTCGCCTACCGGGCGCTGCTGCCCTCCCTTCCGCGCTCGCGCGCGATCGCGCCCGCCGCTACCGGCCCGTAGCCGTGGCCGAGCGGCTCGAGGTGAGCGCGAGGTGGGTCGGCGGCTACGAGTCCTGCGTGACCGCCCGGGGCCACGAGATCGCGGTCGACGAGCCCGCGTACGCGGGCGGTCAGGACGCCGGGATGATGCCGACCGAGGTGTTCTGCGCGGCGATCGCCAGCTGCTACTGCCTGGCCCTCCGCCACGTGGCGGCCAAGCGCGGGCGCGAGCTCCCGGGCCTGAGGGTCAACGTCCAGGCCGAGCGCGCCGGCCGCGAGCTCCGCTACGGCCGGATCCTGGTCGAGGCCGAGGCCGACGTGCCCTGTGAGGAGCTCGAGCCGCTGATCGAGCCCGCTCGCCGCGTCTGCTGGGTCTCCAACACCCTGGTCGCCGGAACCGACCTCAGCTATCGTTGCACTTCGGTAGAGGGCCGTACACCAAAGTAGACGAGGGGGCAGCTCTGCTGCAGAACCGCGCCGAACTCGAAGCTGTGCTTCGCCGGCCTTCGGGGTTGGGGCCGGTGTTCGCGCGCCACGCCTACGGGATGGGCCGCTGGGTCGACCTGTTCTCGGCGCGCATCCCCGCCATCGAGGAGCCGGCGCTCGCCGAGCTCGTCGCCGCGATCGTGCGCGACAACGCGCGCCACATGGTGCTGTTCAGGGAGCGCGCGCTGGCGGCCGGAGTGGACCCCGACGCGTACCTCTGCCCGCCGGCGGGCGAGGCGATCTACGACCCGATACCGGCGCTGCCGCTCGACGAGCTGCTCGGCTATGCGCTCGGGTCGCTCGAGCACTTCGCCGAGCTGCTCGAGACCTACGCGGAGTCGGCCGCCGGGGCGGACGCCGAGGCGATCGCCACCGTGAGGGCCGACAACGAGCGGGCGATCGCCCGGCTGGGCGAGCTGGTCGGCGCGCGCGGGGAGCGACTGAAGGCGGAGGCACACGAGCGCTATCGCCGCCGGGAGCTGGTCGAGACCCCGTCCTACGCGCATGGGCGCTGAAGCCGCCTCCGTTCCGACCTTCGCCGCGCTGAAGCGCGACCTCCCGCCGACCTCCGCGCGCGCGTGGCGCTTCGGCGCCCTGGCCGCCGCCTCGCGCGCCGCCGCCCTGCTGAGCGAAGGGCTGCGCATCGGCTACGAGCACGGCTTCGACTCGGGGCCGTTCATGGCCCACGTGTACGCGAACGAGGCGCGCGGCCGGACGCGGCTCGGGAGAACGCTCGACCGCCGGCTGCTCGACCGCGGCACCTGCCGGGCGTTCCGGGAGATCCGCGAGCTTGCGCGGCAGGCGGTCCTCGAGGCGATCGACGCGGAGCCCGGGCGCGCCCCGGTGATCGCCGACCTGGCGGCTGGGCCGGCCTCGTACCTACTGGAGGCGCTCCGCGTGCGACCGGGCGCGTCGGCCGTCCTGTGCGACATCGCGCCCGATGCGCTCGAGCGGGCCCTCGCCGAGGCCCGGCGCCTCGGGGTCTCGGACCGCGTGCGGGCGCAGACGGGAAGCGCGTTCGAGCCCGACACGCTCGCCGCCCTGCCGGCTCGGCCCGACATCGTGCTGGAGCTCGGCCTCTACGGCATCTACCACGACGACGCGCTCATCGAGCGGCACTTCCGGGAGCTGGGGCGGACGCTCCGGCCGCGGCAGATCGTCTTCAACGTGCAGACCCAGAATCCCGAGATCGAGTACATAGCGCGGGTGTGGCGCGACCACCGGGGCGAGCGCTGCGTTTGGCGGCTTCGGCCGCTCGAGCTGGTGCTGGGGTGGGCGGGCGCCGCGGGCTACGCCCCGGCCGCGGTGCGAACCGACAGCCAGGGCATATACCGGGTCGTGCGGCTCGAGCGCGCGGGGGCCGAGGAGCGGGCGTGACCAGCGTCCTGACCTGGACCGAGGCCGGGCGGGCCGGACCCGCGACGTCGGAGCGACTGCGCCGCGTGCGCGCGAGCCACCACGGGATGTGGAACTACGTGACCTACCGCGACGCGATCAGCCTGATCGGGCTCGACCCCGAGGCGGTCTACCCCGGGGGCACCACGCGCCTCGACCCTTCGGAGTGGGCCGACCTCGGCTGGCTCACGTGCTTCGCCGGCCCGCCCGGGGCGGCCCTCGAGGCGATGCGGGCGGCCGTCTCCGCCGAGTCGCTCAACCAGTACACGCCGGACCTGATCGAACCGCTTCGGGACGCCGCCGCCCGCCTCCTCGGCCGCCCGCGAGGCCGCGACTTCGAGGTCGTCGGCACCGAGGGCGCCCAGGCCGGCCTCGCCCTCGCCCTGCTGGCGTCGGTCGACCCCGGAGACGAGGTCATCGTGAGCGACCCCGGCTACTTCCACCTCCCGTCGGCGATCATCGCCGCCGGCGGGGTCCCCGTCCGCGTCCCCATCGGGCCGGGGAGCGGCTTCCGCCTCGACCCCGAGGCCGTGGAGGCCGCGATCACCGAGCGCACGCGCGCCGTGTGCCTGGTCGACCCGGTGAACCCCTATGGCGTCGCGCACCCCGGCGACGAGCTCGAGGCCTTCGCCCGCCTCGCCGAGCGCCACGACCTGCTCCTGCTGCACGACGTCACCCACGGCCCGCTCGCGATCGACCCGGACTCGACGTTCCGGCCCCTGCCCGCCTTCGGCCTGACCGACGACGCGGTGGCGGTGCTGTCGGTCTCGCACTGCTGGGGCATGGCCGGGGCGCGGATCGGCTTCCTGGCCGGGCCGCCCGGTTTCGTGCGCGGCTGCCTTCAGCTCAAGGCCGCGCTCACCCGCCTGAACACGAACCTGATCTCCCAGCAGGGGGCGCTCGCGGCGCTCGGCGACGAGGCGTACCTCCGCTCGGCCGAGCGCACGATCCGCTCCAACCTTGCTCATCTGGAGGAGACCCTGCGGGGCGTCGACGGGGCGCGGCTCGCCGTGCGCCCGGAGCGGGGGCTCAGCTGCGCGGTGGACGTCTCCGAGACCGGGGCGAGCGCCCAGGAGCTCATGGTGGCGCTCTTCGCGCGCCGGGTCGCGGTGTATCCCGCCGACGGGCTCGGGGAGACGGTGGCGACCACCGCGATACGCCTCAACCTCTCGCGCCCGGACTCCTGGGCGATGGAGCACTTCCGGACCGTGCTGCCCGACGCCATCGAGGAGGCCGCCTCCGGGCGCTGGCGCGAGCCGGTGGCAGTGCTGCTCGAGCGCAAGGGGACGGTCCCGGCGGAGCGGCTCGCGCAGACGGTTCGGAGGGCGGCGTGAGCCCCGCCGAGCTGGTCGCCGAGCACGGATCGCCACTCTGGCTGGCCGACGTGGATCGCTTCCGCGCCGCCCTTCGGGGATTCGCCCGCGCCTGGCGCGGGGCCTGGCCCGACACCGCGGTAGCCTACTCGTACAAGACGAACCGGCTGCTTGCCTTCCTGCGCGCCGCCGAGGCGGAGGGTGCCGGCGCCGAGGTGGTATGCGAGGCTGAGTACCGGCTCGCCACCGAGATCGTCGGGGCCGATCCGGCCGCGATCGTGGTCGACGGCCCGGCGAAGCCGGAGTCGCTGCTTCACCGCGCCGGCGAGGACGGCGCGCTCGTGCTCCTCGACTCGGGGGCCGAGCTGCGGCGCGCGGCGCTGGCCGGGGTGAGAAGGGTGGGCCTTCGGGTGTCGCTGCCGAGCTTCACCGGGGCGACCACGCGCTTCGGCGTTCCAGCCGAGCAGGTGGCGGGGCATGCCGAGGAGGCGGCCGCGCTCGGGCTGTCGCTCGAGGCGCTCTCCACCCACCTGGTCTCCACGGACTTCCAGCCCGGGGTCGGAGTGCCCGATCGCCCGGGCTCTTCGGTGGTGGTCTCCTGGCCCCGGCCGCCGGGCGAGCACGCCCGCGCGGCGGCCAAGCTCGCCCGGCTTGCCGCGGACCTCCGCGCCCGCGGGATCGAGATCCGGCTCCTCGACCTCGGCGGCGGCTTCCCGCCCGCCCCCGCGGTCGAGGCCCACGCCGCCGCGGTGGGCAAGGCCTTCGAAGAAGCGGGCTACAACGGCGGACTGCTCCTCGAGCCCGGCCGGGCGGCGGCGGCCGACGCCGTCGATCTGGCCTTCACGGTCGTCGCGGTCAAGCGGCTCGCCGACGGAAGGCGCTGCCTGGTGTGCGACGCCGGCACCAACCTGCTGCCGGGCGCAGCCTGGCGAGCGCCGCGGATCGAGCCCGCCCGGGACGTCCCCGGCCGCCGTGGCCCGGCGCTCGTGACCGGCCCGCTGTGCCAGAACGTCGACGTGGTGCACCCCGGCGCGGAGCTGCCGGAGCTCGGTCCCGGTGAGGTCCTCCTCGCCCGTGGCGTGGGCGCCTACCAGCAGGCGGCCGCGACCCAGTTCGGGGAGCCGCGCCCGGCCGTCCTCGGCCGGGAGCGCGGCCGCTGGCGCGTCGTACGGGAGGCCGAGACGGTTGAGGACCTCGTGGCGCCCGAGACCAGGCGCGAGCTCGTGGCGGCCAGCGAGGCATGAGGCATCGATTGGAGGAGCGATATGACTGAACGCCTGATCGTCGTCGGCGGAGGTGGCGCCGGAACCGCGGCCGCCACGATCGCCAAGCGGGTCGACCCCGACTTGCAGGTGACGGTCTTCACCGAGTTCGAGGACATCGCCTACTCACCGTGCGGGATCCCCTACGCGCACGGGCGCGAGATCCCGGAGTTCGAGAACCTCTTCCTCTCGACCGTCGAGCGCTACGTCGAGGAGGGGCTCGACATGCGCATGGAGACGGTGGTGACCGACGTCGACCTCGACCGCCGCACGGTCACCGCCCGGAACATGCACGAGGGCTTCGACAAGCTGATCCTCTGCACCGGCTTCGTGTGGGAGCAGCCTGATGTCCCGGGCGCGAACCTCGAGGGCCTCCACTACGTGAAGAACATCCGGCGCGCGATGGAGTTCGACAAGGAGCTCGACTCGATGAAGCGCGCGGTCGTGATCGGAGCGATGTGGCTCGGCGTGGAGATGTCGGGCGCCCTGGCCCGCCGCGGGCTCGAGGTCGACTTCATCGACGAGGGGCCATGGCTGCTCAGCGAGCTGGTCGACCCGGACGTGGCCGAGCCCGCCCACGAGGCGCTCGAGAAGCTCGGGGTGAACGTCCGCATGGGCACCAGGCTGCTCGGCTTCGAGGGCGCGGACGGGCGCGTGCGCGCGGTGTCGACCTCCGCCGGCGAGCTGCCGTGCGACGTGGCGGTGGTCTGCCTTCACAAGCTCCCGAACATCGCCCTGGCCGAGGCGGCGGGGCTCAAGATCGGGAGCACCGGCGCAGTCGTGGTCGACGATCACATGCGCACCTCCGCCCCCGGTGTCTGGGCGGCGGGCGATCTGGTCGAGGTCCCGCACGGGCTCTCGATGCTGCCGATCCGCGGGCTCACCGGGTCGCACGCGTACGCGATGGGTCGGGTGGCCGGCGCCAACGCGGCCGGAGAGGACCGCTCCTACGACCCGGTGTGGATCCCCTGGGGCTTCATGTCCGGGGATTACACGATCGGCGGATTCTCGATCGGCGAGACGCTCGCTGAGGCGATGGGCATCCCCTATGTCCTCGCCAAGGGCTTTGGCGTCTCCCGCGCGCGTTACTTCCCGGGTGCGGTCAGGACCCACGTGAAGCTGCTCGCCGAGCCGGGCACCCTGCGGCTGATCGGCGGCCAGCTCCACGGCGGCGAGGGGATAAAGGAGCGCTGCGACTTCCTGGCCTTCGCCGGCAAGCGCGGGGCCACGCTCGAGGACCTGGCGTGGATGGAGAACATCTACTCGCCGCCGATCGGCGCCCTGTTCGAGCCGATCCAGATCGCGGCGCAGAACGGGCTCACCGAGCAGCCCAAGAGGGTGAAGGTGACGGCATGAGGACTCGGAACCCAAAGCAGCGCCTGCGCGAGCGCTCGGAGGAGGTGCTGCGGATCGCGGCGATGAAGGACCTCCGCCGACGCTACCCCGGGCGCACCACCGCTCCTGCGCTGCCGCGCGAGGGGGCGTTGTGGCGCTACCTCTTCGTGCCGCTCTACCGGCGAGTGTCGTGGAGCTTCAAGCAACGGGCCATGCGCGCGGCGCGAATGACCGCGGCCGGCTGGCCCGAGAACGCGCGGCGGTTCCGCGAGCCCTGGCGGCCGCCGGCCGCCCCGGGAGACGGCCGGGCACCGGCGCCGGGCCCCTCGGGCCAGGGTCAGGCCGGGGCGTCCTGAGCCGCTCTTCGCGCGCCGCCGAATGACGAAGCGGATCGACCTCTGGGCCGAGGAGCGCCTGCGGTTGAGCGAGGCGCGCTCGCGTGAGGAGCTGCGAGCCGACATCGTCAGGGCGTCGTGCCTCGAGGGAGACTTCCGGCTCGCCGAGGGGCTGTCCTCGCCCTATTACTTCGACAAGTACATGTTCGAGACCCGACCGGCCGTCCTGCGCCGGGTCGCTCGGCTGCTCGCACCGCTCGTCGGGCCGGGCACCGAGCGCCTCGCGACCCAGGCGCCGGGGGCGCTGGCGCTGGGCGTGGCGGTGTCGCTCGAGACCGGGCTGCCGCTGGTGATCCTGCGTCCGACCGCGGGCGAGGATCGACGGATCAGCGTCGAAGGCGAGCTCTACGAGGGCGAGCACGTCGCCCTGGTCGAGGACGTCGTCGTGACCGGGAGCCGTGCGCTTCAGGGCGTGCGGCGCCTTCGAGAGGCCCAAGTGGAAGTCGTGGCCGTCATCGCGGTCGTCGACCGCGAGCACGGCGCTTCGCGGCGCCTCGAGGAGGAGGGCGTCGAGTGCCGCCGCCTCTTCACCTCGGCCGAGCTCGGCATCGTGGAGCAGCCCTCCGGCACCGGCGGCTCGTGACCGCCGCGCCGGCACGCAGCGCGTTGGCCGGGGCGGCGAGCCCGGAACGCATCGGCGGATTCATCGAGGCGGTGGCGGCGATCGGTCCCGACCGGCGAGGCGGCTGGACGCGGGTCGCATTCTCGCCCGAGGAGCGGGCCGCCCACGCCGTACTGGCGGAGCACGCCGCCGAGCTCGATCTACAGCTGGAGGTCGACGCGGTGGGCAGCAGCTTCGCCCGGTGGGGCGAGCCCGGCGGCCTCGCGCTGATCGGATCACACCTCGACTCGGTTCCCCAGGGCGGAAAGTTCGACGGCGTGGCCGGAGTCGCGGTCGCCCTCGAGGTCCTCAGGCTGCTCCGCGACCGGGCCGGAATCGAGGGCGGTTGCGGGATGGCCGCCTTCGCCGCCGAGGAGGGAGCGCGGTTCGGTATCCCCTGCATCGGAAGCCGGGTCGCCGCCGGAGCCATGCGCGGGCGCGAGCTCGCGGAGATCGTCGATCGAGAAGGCGTCTCGGCGGCGCAATGCGCCGAGGCCGTCGGGCTCGATCCGCGGGCGGCCTCGCCGTGGCTCGTCGAGCACCGGCCGCGAGCCTTCTTCGAGGTCCACATCGAGCAGGGGATCGTGCTCGAGCGGCGCGAGCGCCCGCTAGGGCTGGTCGACGCGATCGCCGGATCGACTCGCCTGCTCCTTCGCTTCGAGGGTCGCGCCGACCACAGCGGGGCGACCCCGATGACGCTTCGCCGCGATGCCCTCGTGGCCGCCGCCGAGCTCGTGGTCGAGGCGGACGCCGCCGCGCGCAAGCACCCGACGTCGGTGGCCACGGTCGGTCGGCTCGACGTAGAGCCGGGGTCGGTCACCACCGTTCCCGGCGTGGTCGAGCTCGCGCTCGACGTGCGCGACATCGACTCCGAGCGCCAACGGGAGCTCGCCGAGCTGTTGCTCGACGACGCGATCAGGATCGCTCGCCGCCACGACGTCGACCTGAGCGCCTCGCTCCTCTCCGACCAGAGCCCCGCCCTGCTGCACCACTCGCTTCGCCGTCGAGTGGCGGACGCGGCCACGGCGATCGGCGTGCCGTTCGCGGTGCTGGCGAGCGGAGCGATGCACGACGCCGCGTTCGTCGCCCGGGTCGCGCCGGCCGCGTTGGTGTTCGTCCCCTCGGAAGGGGGCGTCAGCCACGCGCCCGCGGAGAGCAGCGCGGTCGAGCACCTGGCGCGGGCCGCCGAGGTGGTGGCCGCCACGATCGTCGATGGTGCGCTGCCGCGCTAGCCGTCGCGCCCTTTGCGAGAATGCCGGCGCAGTTCCGACCAGGGATGGAGAGAACGGCGTGACGAGGTCCAGACCGGCCGCGCGCATGACCACCGTCGCGGTCCTCCTCGCCTCCGCGTTCGCGACGCTCGTCGCCCCGGGGGCGAGCCCTGCCTCGCGCCGCCCCTCCCCGCCGGTCGACCTCAGCGCCGCCGACCGCTGCGACTTCACCGGCCAGCAACAGGGATCGCGCTGCCTGCTCCCGTTCCCCGACGACTACTACACGGTCCGGGACCGGCGGACGGCGACCGGGCGGCGGGTGAACCTGCAGACAGCGGCAATGCCGGCCAACGTGCGCGGCGTCCACATCGACGCCGCCCCCTACAACCGAAGCGACGGCTTCAGTCCCGGCTCGACGATCGTCGTCAAGGTTCCCGGGCTCGACAGCGCGGCCGCCCTGTCCCGTAACCGGGTTCCGCCGATCAACCACATCGGTCGCTTCCGCGACCCCGACCAGGCGATCGTCGTGCTCGACGCCCGTACCGGCAGGCGGTGGCCGATCTGGGCCGAGGTCGACTCGAACGCCGCCAGCCCGGCGACCACCGCCCTCGAGATCCACCCGGCGAGGAACTTCGCCTCGGGGCACCGCTACATCGTCGCCCTGCGCCACCTGAAGACCGCCGCCGGCGCACCGATCGAGGCGCCGCCCGGGTTCCGCTACTACCGGGACCGCCTGCCGTCGAAGCAGCCCCTGATCAACCGGCGGCGCGGCCACTTCGCGCGGATCTTCCACACGCTGCGCGGGGCGGGGATCGGGCGCCGGGGGCTCTACCTGGCCTGGGACTTCACCGTCGCCAGCGACCGGAACATCGCGGCGCGCGCCCTGCACATGCGTGACGACGCCTTCGCCTCGCTTGGCGACGCCAGGCTCGGCGACCGGACGGTGGAGGGAGCAGCGCCCCACTTCCGGGTCAGCCAGGTCACCAACTTCAGCCCGGCCCAGGACCCACAGGTGGCGCGACGGATCATGGGCACGGTGACCGTGCCGTGCTACCTCGCGCCGAGCTGCTCGCCGGGTGGCCAGTTCGAGCTCGACGGCCGCGGCCTCCCGACCCGGGACGACACCTGGGACGCCAACTTTGACTGCATCATCCCGCGCTCGGCCGTCGAACCGTCCCCCTCGCCCGCGCGTCCCTCGCTGTACGGACACGGGCTCTTCGGGAGCGCATCGGAGGTGGCCTCGGCGCCCCAGCGCGACCTCGCCGGCACCTACAACTTCGTCCTCTGCGCCACCGACGAGATCGGGATGTCGCGGAACGACCTCCCGACCGCGTTCGGCATCCTGGGCGACCTCAGTGGCTTCCCCAAGCTGGTGGACCGCGTCCAGCAGGGCCTCCTCGACGAGCTCTACCTCGGGCGAGCGATGATCCACCGGGACGGGTTCAGCAGCGATCCGGCCTTCCACGTCGACGGCACGCTCCGGACGCCGTCGGTGGTCGACACGACCCGTCTCTACTACGACGGGAACAGCCAGGGCGGGATCCTCGGCGGCGCGCTCACCGCGCTTTCGCCCGACTTCACCCGGGCCGCGCTGGGGGTGCCCGGGATGAACTACTCGCTGCTCCTGCCGCGCTCGGTCGACTTCGACGCCTTCGCGGCGATCCTCTACCCGAACTACCCCGACGAGCTCTCCCGCCCATTGATCCTCTCGTTGCTCCAGATGCTCTGGGACCGTGGTGAGCCGGACGGCTACGCGCACCGGATGACCAGGCACCCGCTTCCCGACACGCCGAGGCACAAGGTCCTGATGAACGTCGCGCTCGGCGACCACCAGGTCACGAACTTCGCCGCCGACGTCGAGGCCCGCACGATCGGCGCCCGCGCCCACGTCCCGATCCTCGACCCCGGCCGCTGGCCCGGGGTCGACGTGCTCTGGCACGTGCCGCCGATCGCCAGATATCCGTTCGCCGAGTCAGCGGTGTTCTACTGGGACATCGGCCCGGTCCGCCCGGACCCGGCCAACCCGGGCCGCACGATCGGCGTGCCGCCGCCGCCGCTCGAGAACGTGCCCAATCGAGCCGGCGAGGATCCGCACGGCGCGCCGCGCGGAGCTCCCCAGGCGGAGCAGCTGATCTCGGAGTTCCTCCGACCGCGGGGAGGCATCGACGACGTCTGCGGCGGTCAGGCCTGCCACGCCGGCGGCTGGACGGGGCCATAGCGGCGTGAGGCGCGCGCGGAACCGGTTGCCGGCCTTCTCCGCGGTCCTCGCCGCGGCGCTCGCCCTGGCGCTCGTCCTCGCGCCGAGCGCCGCCGCTAGGCACGGCGAGCGCTGGCTGCTCACAGGCGCGAGCGCGATCCCGATCGACTACTGGCAGGGGCTCACCTCCGACCCCGCGAAGGCGAACGTCTACTTCGTCGGCGTGTTCCAGGGGCTGTGGCGGACCACGCCCACGCTGCGCCAGACCGCCGGGGTCCCGGCGGCGATCCCGCCCGCGGTCACTCACAGGGAGGGCTACAACCACATCGGCGACCCCACCTGGAACCCGGGCGAGGGCGGACGGGTCCTACTGCCGATGGAGTGCTTCACGCCCGGAGTCGGCAACACCTGCGGGACCGGCGCGTTCGGGGTAGCCGATCCGGCCACCCTCGGCTTCCGCTACTACGTCAAGCTCGACCCGCGCGAGATCGCGAAGGCCATGTGGGCCGAGACCTCACCCGACGGTTCGCTGATCTGGACGAGCAGCGGCGACGACCTGCTCGCGTACCGCTCGACCGACGTCTCCCCGGCCAATCGCTCCCCCTCCGGGCCGCTCGTGCGCGCAGTCCGGCGCCTGGCCGGCGCGGTGCCGCCCTCGGGGGTGACAGGCGCGGTCTTCAGGAAGGGCCGGCTCCTCCTCGCCGGCCAGGCGGGCGGCGTCTCCCAGGTGTGGTCGGTCAACCCGGACACGGGCGCCCGTCGGCTCGAGCTGGAGCTGAGGGTCTGCGGCGAGTCGGAGGGCCTCGACGTGATTCAGACCCTCGGTGGAGAGCTCCACTGGCTGATCGCGCCGTCCGCGCCGGGGTGCCAGCTCACCTTCGGGCCGACGAGCGCCCTGCTCCACTTCATCCCGACCCCCGCCCACGAGCGCTACGCGGTGGAGGTGACCCACACCGACGTCGCGCGGCTCCCCGGCTCCGTGAGCGCGACGGTTCGTGCCAGGCGCGGCCGGCACCCCCTGCGCGAGGCCCGGGTGAGCTTCGCCGGCGGAACGGCGCGGACCGACAAGCGCGGGGTGGCGACGGTCACGACGACCCTCGAGCGACCGGGATGGTTCCGAGCGCTTGTCCGGCGGGGCCAGAACTACGGCGTGTCGGGGCTCGTGCCGATCGGCGTCGCGCCGTTGGCGGGGGCGCCGGTCGCGTCCACCCCGGGGCGCCGATCCGGCGCGGGGCGGGCTCCGGGCCGGAGGCGCGGCGAGCTCCGGCGCATCGCCGGAAGCGCGTCAGCCGATCGAGGTCGCCAGCGAGGCTAGGCGGCGCGTCTCTCATCGCGACCGCCCCCGACCGCCCCCCGAGTGCCAGCGCGTTCGACCGCACCGGCGCCGAGCCTGCTCGACCGCTGGTCCGGCCGCACTGACTCGAGCAGCGCCCAGGCGAAGCGCTGGGGGGCGGTCAGCAGCGTTTCGTGATCGCCGTCGATCTCGATCAGCGCAGCGGACCGGAGCCGTCCGGACTGGCCGGGATGGAAGCTCCCCGGAGGAAGCGCGCGGTCGTGGCGGCAGGCGACGTAGCTGGTGGGAATCGCGTCTCGGGCGGCGGTCGGCAGCGACAGCGTCTCGAAGATCGGGCCGTGCGGCTCCGGGATGAGCCGGCGGTGGAGCTTCCTGGCGGTCGCCTCGTCGCCGGAGTTCGCGAAGCCGTCGCGGAACAGCTCGTAGGGCAGCGCGATCGACCCGTCGGCACTGGCAGTCGCGGCGGCGTCGAGAAACTCGACCATG
>DASQXU010000472.1:0-2975 GCA_035639555.1 Thermoleophilaceae bacterium | reverse complement strand
TCGGCGTGGACCGCCCGCTGGCGCGGGCTGTCCCGTCCGGGGGGCAGCCTTGGGCGCTCCTCGCGCCGCTCGAGGGCGTCGAGGTAGTCGAGGTCCTCGTCGAGGATTCGAAGCGCCGCCTCGCGGTGCCGCGGCGAGCCGTGCCCCGGGACGACGGTCTCGGCCGCCTCTACCAGCTGCCGGAGGCGCGCCAAGGTCGCTCGATACTCGGGCAACGAGCCGCCGCTTCCGAGCGAGGGGATCTCGACGTCCGAGAGGTAGTCGCCGCACACGAGGACCGCCGACTCGCGGGCCATGACCGCGAGGCCGTCCGAGGTGTGGCCCTCCGTCGGATGGAGCTCGAGCTCGGCCGAGCCGAGAGCGAGCTTGCCGGGCACCGGCAGGGCTTGGAGCTGGCCTAGCGCGAGCGGTCCCGACCGCTCGAGGTAGAGCTCCGCGTCGGCCTCGCGCAGCTCGCGTTGGGCCGCGCCCGGCTCGGCACGAAGGCGCAGCATCGTGCTCTCGGCGACGCCGAGCGACAGCGACGGGAACGCGAGCCGGCCGAGCAGATGGTCGAAGTCGCCGTGGGTCGCGAGGAGGGCCAACGGATCGAACCCGGCGCGGCCGAGCAGCTGGGGGAGGAGCTCGAGCTCGTCCGGGAGGTAGGGCGAGTCGACCAGCATGCACTCCTCGCCCGAGCGGAGCGCGGTGGCGGTCGTCCGCCAGATGAGGCTCGTTATGACGAGCGCGTCCGGGTGGACCGCGACCGCCCGCACCGGGCTCTAGGCCGCGTCCAGCAGCTTGCCGGCCTCGCGGAAGGTCTTGACTTCCTCGGTCGGCTTCTTCTGCGCCGCCTCGAGCTGCTCCCCGTGGCGGTTGACCCAGATCACGGGGACCCGCTGCTTGAGGCAGGGCTCGACATCGGTTGGGTAGCCGGAGGCGATGTGGACCCAGCGCCTCCGCTTGTCCTCGATCCGCCGCGCGCACTCCTTGAAGTGGGCGGGATCGGGCTTGTAGCTGCGCACCTGCTGGGCGGTGACGACGAGGTCGAAGTCCACCCGCAGGTGCCGCCGGGTGGCGCCGAGGAGCTTGTCGTCGATGTTCGACAGGATGCCGATCTCGTACTTCTTCTCGAAGCGCTCGAGCTGGGCGTTGGTCTCACGGAACGGCGGCCACGCCGGCACGCTGTTCGGCAGGAAGTTCGAGCGCGAGGGCTCGAGGTCCCATCCGAGCTCGCGGGCCACGCGCACCGCCGTCCGCCGCAGGACCTCGGCGTAGAGCTCGTAGGAGCCGCGCTGGATCTCGCGCTGCACCGCAATGAAGCGCGGGACGAGGGCGTCCCGGTCGATCGTGAACCCGTCCCGGTCGGCTTCCTTCTGGAAGGCCTCGTAGACGCCCGTCTCCCAGTCGATCAGCGTGCCGTAGCAGTCGAACGTCACGAACTCCACGGTCTTGGGTAGCGCCACCGGTCTCCTGCTCTCGATTCGATAGGGTCAGCGGCCGGCCCTCGGCGGCGATTAGCCGCGGCAGCGCCCGCTGGGGCGCGGCATTTTACGTTCCCGATGGATCTGCTCGAGTACCAGGGCAAGGAGCTCCTCCGAAGACACTCCGTGCCCGTGCCGGAGGGGCGGCACGCGGCCACCGTCGACGAGGCGGTGAAGGCGGCCGAGGAGCTCGGATTTCCGGTGGTGGTCAAGGGGCAGGTCCAGATCGGCGGCCGCGGCAAGGCCGGGGGGATCAAGCGAGCGGAGGATCGCGACCAGGCCGCCGATCACGCCCGGGCGATCCTGGGCATGGAGATCCGCGGCCTGACCGTCCACGAGCTCTACGTCGAGAAGGCCTCGGAGCTCGCCGAGGAGTACTACGCCGCGATCCTGCTCGACCGCGGCGCGAGGCGGCCGATGGCCATGCTCTCGCGGATGGGGGGCATGGACGTGGAGGCGATCGCGGCCGAGGAGCCGACCGCGATCGCCCGGGTGCATGTGGACCCGCTGATCGGCTTCCAGGGGTTCCAGGGTCGCCGGCTCGCCTTCGAGTCCGGGATCGCCCGCGACGTCGCTCGAGCGGTCATGGCCGTCCTCGAGCGGCTCTACGAGACCTTCGTCGCCGAGGACGCAACGCTCGTGGAGGTCAATCCGCTCATTGTCACCGCCGAGCGCGACGTCGTGGCCCTCGATGCCAAGGTGACGATCGATGGCAACGCCCTCTACCGCCACCCGGAGACGGCGGCCTTCCGCAACCCGAGCGCCGAGGACCCCCACGAGGAGATGGCCCGAAAGCGCGGGCTGACCTACGTGAAGCTCGACGGGAACGTGGGGATCCTCGGCAACGGCGCCGGGCTCGTGATGTCCACGCTCGACCTCGTGGCCCAAGCCGGCGGCAAGCCGGCCAACTTCCTCGACGCCGGCGGCGGAGCCAAGGCGGACGAGATCACGAACGCGGTGGAGGTGATCCTGTCGAACCCGCGGGTCACCGCCGTCCTGTTCAACATCTTCGGCGGCATCACACGCGGCGACGAGGTCGCGCGGGGGTTGGTCGAGGCGTTCAGCCGGATCGACGTGAAGGTGCCGTTCGTGGTTCGCCTGGACGGCACCAACGACGAGGAGGGCCGCCGCATCCTGGCCGAGGCACACCTCGACGGCGTGTACGTCGAGAAGACGATGCTCGGGGCGGCCTCGCGCGTGGTCGAGCTGGCCGGCCCGGTGCCGCCCGAGGGGGAGGGAATCGAGAGCCCGCCGGCCGGCGCGGCGGCGAGCGCGGAGCCCGAGGTCGCGCCGTGAGCGCGGCCTTCGCCGCCGAGCCCGAGGCGTCGCTGTGAGCATCCTGGTCGGCAACGAAACACGCCTGGTCGTCTCCGGGCTCACCGGCCGCGAGGGCAGCTTCCACGGACTGAACAACCGCCGCTACGGCACCCAGGTCGTGGCCGGGGTGACCCCGGGGAAGCGCGGCCAGGACGTTGACGGCATCCCGGTGTTCGACACGGTCCACGAGGCGGT
>DASQXU010000471.1:0-2815 GCA_035639555.1 Thermoleophilaceae bacterium | reverse complement strand
CTCGGTGGCACGGAGGGTGTCCTGATCTTCGAGCCCGGTCCCGCCTAGCTCGGCGTCTTCCAGCAGGCCTTCCATGCGGCCGCGCTTGCGGTCGAGCGACTGGGCGACTAGCTCATCGACCGCGTCCTGGCTGTCGTCGGTCGCCTGAGCACGTGGATCTCGACCGTGACGTCCGGCGGCAGCCCCAGCCGGTGGACGCGGTCGATCGACTGCAACCAGCGCGCGCAGTCGTGCGTTCGGTCGAGATAAACGGCGACGAAGCAGCTGGAGTGCGGCGAGATCGACTCCGCGCAGGCGGCAGGGGGTTAGCCACGAGGACGGCGCAGCCCTCCTCGACGGCCCCCACCTCGCCCCCTCGTCGGGTGCTCCTGCCGGCGAACGGCAGCTACGTGACGCCCGAGATCTTCGCGATCGACTGGATCCGCGTGGCGAACGGCCTCTTCTTCAAGGGCGATGGCACGCAGCTCAGCGACTGCCCCGGCTATGGAACACCGATCCACGCCGTCGCAGATGGCACCGTTGTCTCCGCCGCCAACAACCGCGGAGGTCCCGCCGGGCCCGTCGGCGGGCGAGAGCCCTACCCTCCACACGCCTGCGGACTTCACGGGCAACAGCGTGGTCGAGAACATCGGGCGGCGCCGGTTGCCGTGTACGCACATATGCAAACCGGCTCTGTCCGAGTCAAGCGGGGGCAGCGTCTACGACCGGCCAGCGGATCGGCCTCCTCGGCAACACCGGGAACACCATGGGGCCGCATCTGCGGCCGGTCCCTCGATCTCCTGTCGGTCGAGCTGAAGACTCCTGCCCGGCGGGAATGACGACTCGGCAGGCTCGGTCACCGGGCGCTGGCGCCCGGCTTGCTGCCGGCGCGCCTGGCTGATGCTGCGCCCGCGCCAGCGACGCGGACGGGAGCCCGGGAGATGACCGACAACAGCACGCTGCGCATGGAGCGCACTTTCCGGGCGCCCCCCGAGGCGGTCTTCGACGCGTAGACCCAGCGAAGAGGCGATCCCCGGGCTCGTGGCATGCCGAGCACGACGGCGCCTCGTCCGGCGTGAAGCGGCGTCTGCAGCGGCGAACGTGAGACCCGGCGTGGACGACGCCGAGGAGTCGGGTCGCCGTCTCGCAGACGCTCGCTCCCGACTGGGATTGCAGAGCCGGCGATCATGGGCCTCGCGCTCGACGGCGCGTCCCTAGCGGTAGCGGCGTCGCATGCGCGCGCGGTGCCTCTCCCTCCAAAGGCAGCAGTCATGCTCGCCGTGCTTCACGCTGGGACGTGGCTTTCTCCGACCGGAGCCGCGAGCCTGGCCAGAAGGCCCTCTTGACGCGAACCGTGGCGCCAGCGTCACAAGCGCTGGCGCAGCAGGAAGTCGAGGGTCGCGCGGTTGAAGGTCTCGGGGTCCTCGTGCCACCCGGCGTGCGAGAGGTGATCGAAGACCACCAGCTCGCTCCCGGCGATCGCGCCCTTGATGGGCTCGGCGAAGCGCGTGGAGCAGACGAGGTCGCGGGCCCCGAACGTGATCAGGGTCGGAACGTCGATCTCGCGCAGCGCGGCGCTCGCGTCGTGGGCGATGACGGCGTCGGTCTGGGCGAGGAACGCGTCCACGGGCTGGGCGGGGCGGCCGCGCACGAAGTCCACCAGGGTGTCGACGAACTGCGGCCGGTCCACGTACATCTCGGGCGTGAAGCACCACGGGAAGATGCCCTGGATCACCACGTCGGCGACGGTCGGCAGCACCGAGGCGAGCGCCCGCCACTGCTCGACGACCCCGTTCAGGTAGGCGTCGCTTCGGTGCCAGCCGCTGTGCAACGAGAGCGAGCGCGCGCGGCCCGGGTGACGGGCGGCCAGGTGCATGCCGACGGCGGCCCCGAGCGACAGGCCGGCCACGTGGGCCTGCTCGATCCCGATGGCGGCGAGGAAGGCGGCGACTTGGTCGGCGTAGCCGTCGGTCGAGTACGGTCCGGCTGGCTTGTGGCTCTCACCCGAGCCGGGAAGGTCGACAGCGATGCAGCTGAAGTGCTCGGTGTAGGCCGGGAGCTGGAACGCCCAGTAGGCGTGGTCCGCCGACGTATAGGGGATCAGCAGGAGCGGCTCGCCCTCCCCCTGCGCGTCGTAATTGATTGTGAGCCCGTCGACCTCAACCTGCGCCATGCTCGCTCCCTCCTGCGTGCTGGTGGGACCGCGCGATCATCGCTGCCATCAGCTGGCATGGCAACATCCCGATCGGGACCGACAACACCGAGCAGCGCCGCCGCCGCGGCGTATCTGACGTAGCGCCTTGCTCCGTGGAGGAGCGAGCGTCTCGAAGCGGCGTCGGTGCGCCCGCTGGGGACGAAGAGCGGGCGGCTCAGGTAACGCCGGCGTCGCTTCCGCAAAGTCGCGCCGAGCGCAAGTGGCCGTTACGCAGGCGCAACCCGGTCGAGCCGGAGCATCGCGATCATCCCCTCGTCGACCGGCCACCCAGCCTTTCGCTGGAGACCGCGCGTCTTGCGGTCGGCGCCGGTTCAGGCACTAATCGCGAAGAGTGCCTGAATCCAAGAGGAATCCGCGGCTATCGGCCCGGAGCGGCCGCGTCGAACCCGTAGGCGAAGGTCCTGCAATCGGCCACTTCTGCGGCTCGAATCGCTCCGGCGGGAGCCTGGATCGCACCCAGGAGGTCGCCGGTTCGAGTCCGACTAGCTCCACTTCGGAAGGTGCTGCACAGCGGCGCCTTTCCTCTAGTCAGATCGGCGCGGATCGCTCATGATCGGTGCTGAATAAAGGCACTACGAGGTTGTCCATCGACAGCCGCCGCTATCCGAGCGGCTCCGGGTA
>DASQXU010000470.1:0-5080 GCA_035639555.1 Thermoleophilaceae bacterium | reverse complement strand
GAATGCCCGGCGCCCCCCGGCGGAGGGCCAACTCGATGCCTCCGCATCGGCCTATCAGCGACCTGTTGCCGCCGGCGCCGACGCGGATCACGCCGTTCGGGAACGGCGTCCGGACCGTACGGCTCGCGACACTCAGGGCCGCGTGTTCGGGGAACAGTCGTCCGGCCGAACGCGGCTCCCGCACGTCGGGCGAGACCTCGGCCTCGTACCGACACCGGGATGAGCCGTGGACATGACCTGACGGCTCGGCTGGAACGCGCGATAGCAGGTTCGACAGCGCCTCAGCCACGATTCAACTGACGCGCGTGCCTCTGCTGCGGCGAACCAGCCGGCGGTCGCACGTTCGTGCCCTCCGGCCCTGCGACCCCTCCCTTGCCGCAGCCCGGGGATACTGGAGCGGCGATGTCGCGGGCAAACGTCGAGCTCGTCCGGTCCTGGTTCGATCGCTGGAATGCTGGCGATCGGGAGACGCGCGAGGAGGAGATTCACCCGAACGCGGAGATCGTGACGCGGCTGCTGGGCCGTACGGAGCGCGGTCCCGAGGGGCTACGCCGCTGGTTTCGGGAGATCGAGGAGCAGTTCGACGAGTGGTTCGTGACCGTGGAGGAGTGGCGCGACGCGGGAGATCGGGTCGGCGCGCTGGGAAGCGTTCGTCTGCGCGGTAGGGGGAGCGGGGTTGCGTTCGACGCGCCTGTGGGATTGCTCTTCGAGATCCAAGGTGGGAGGCTGTCGCGCCTCGAGACCTTCGTCGACAGCCCTCGCTCCGCCCTCGAAGTCGTGGGGCTGCGGGAGTCGGCGATGTCGCAGAACGTCGCGGTCGTTCTGGATCAATACGCGGCGACGAACGAACGCGATTTTCGGCGCGCCATGTCGTACTACGACGACGATGTGGAGTTGGTGGCGCGGGAGCCCTGGCTTCGAACCGGGGTGTTCAAGGGCCGGGAAGCGGTCGGTAGCTGGTTCGGCGATTGGTTCAGCTCGTTCGATCGCGATGCGCGGTTCGACGTGACGGAGGCGCGTGAGCTCCGAGATGGGGCGGTTCTTCTAGTCGCCGATCACCACGCACGGGGGCGCGCGAGCGGCGTCGAGGTTCGCGTGACGGTGATCTGGGTCTACCGGCTACGCGGTGGGAAGATCACTCGGGTAGAGGGGTTTGCGTCTCGGGAACACGCCCTCGAAGACGCGGGGCTGCGGGAGTAGGGAGTCTCGGGCCGCGGTCATGCTGGTCGACCTCGACGGTCCGGCGCCTGAGAGGGCTTCACTCGCGACCCTCCGCGTGGAGGAACATCCGCCGCACCCGCCGGGTTCGACTGAGTGTCGCAGCGGGGCGCGCGCTACGTGGCGCCGATTCGCTTCTCGTGTCCTGCCCAGTCGCGCTCGCGTAGCACGAACTTCTGGACCTTGCCGGTCGACGTCTTCGGTAACGGCCCGAACTCGATTGCGTCGGGGCACTTGTAGTGAGCGAGACGCTCGCGGCAGAACGCGATGATCTCCTGCTCTTCGGCCTCCGCGCCTTGCTTGAGCGTCACGTACGCCTTCGGGCGCTCTCCCCAGTCGTCGTCGGGAATGCCGATGACCGCGCACTCGAGCACCGCCGGGTGGGCGGCGATCGCCTGCTCTACCTCAATGCTCGAGATGTTCTCCCCGCCGGAGATGATGATGTCCTTCCCGCGGTCGCGCAGCTCGATGTTGCCGTCGGGATGCCAGATAGCGAGGTCGCCGGAGTGGAACCAGCCACCCAGGAAGGCCTTGCTCGTCGCCGCCTCGTCCTCGAAGTAGCCGCTCATGACGATGTTTCCGCGCATGATGACTTCGCCCATCGTCTGGGCGTCCTGCGGCACGTCGTTCATCTGCTCGTCGACGACCCGGACGAGATCGGAGGAGATGTACGCCTGGCCCTGGCGCGCCAAGCGCCTCGCCTGGTCGTCGAGCGGAAGCTCGCGCCACGCCTCCTGCTCCGGACACACGGTGGTGGGACCGTACGTCTCGGTCAGGCCGTAGACATGCACAACCCGGAAGTTCAGCTCGCTCATCCGGGCAAATAGAGTCGGCGAGGGGGGAGCGGCCGCGACCATCGCGGTCACCGGCCTCTCTATGCGGTGCGCGCGGGGGTGGTTGATGATCATCAGCTGGACGGTGGGCGCGCCGTTGTAGTTGGTGACGCCCTCGTTGTCGATCAGCTCCCAGACCCGTTCAGGGTCTACGGCGCGGATCGTCACATGGCGGGCCGCGACCGCGGTGACCGCCCACGGGAAGCACCAGCCGTTGCAGTGGAACATCGGCAGCGTCCAGAGGTAGACGGCATCCGGAGAGAGACCGGCGTGGATCACCTCGTTGAGCGCGTTCAGGTAGGCGCCGCGGTAGGTGTACTGCACGCCCTTGGGCCGTCCCGTGGTGCCCGACGTGTAGTTGATCGAGATCGTCTCCTCCTCGTGCTCCAGCCAGCTCGTCGGCATCGCCGGCGACGCCGCGGCGAGGAAATCCTCGTAGGGGTCGCCGGGGGCGCCCGTGTCCAGGCAGCGGATCACGGTCAAGCCGGACAGATCGAGCGGAGCGATGAGATCATCGAACTCGCCGTCGAGCAGGAGATAGCGCGCACCGCTGTGCTCGAGGATGTAGCCGATCTCGGGGCTCGCAAGGCGGTGGTTGAGGGTGACGAGGATGCCGCCCGCCGCCGGCACGCCGAAGTGGGCGTCCAGCATCGCGGGCGAGTTGGGAAGGAGCGTGGCCACGCGGTCCGCCTTGCGGAGGCCTGCCGCTCGAAGCCCGTTGGCGAGCCGCCACGCCCGGTCCGCTAGCTGGCGGTAGGAGTACCGCCGCTCACCATGTACGAGCGCGACCTTCTCGGCGTACATGTACGCCGCCCGCCGCAGGAAGTCGACCGGATTCAGCTCGCTGCGGAATACCTTGGCCGCTGACGCTTCGGGCCCGGACCTGGCCTGAGCCGTGGAGAGAGTATCGGTCATCGTCTGCCTTCCTCAGTGTTGAGCTTCGCCGCGCCCGCCGGTGGCATCAGTACGCCCGGGTTCATGATCCCAGCGGGGTCGAGCTCCGCCTTCGCTGCCCGTAGTGCGTCGGTAAATAGCTGGGGCAGTTCGCGTAAGTACCAGGGGCGATGGTCGCGGCCCACCGCGTGGTGGTGGGTGATCGTGCCGCCCAGCGCGAGGATCGCCTCGGAGGCAGCGAGCTTGATTGCGTCCCACTGCTCGACCTCCTGGCCGGGGCGACCGGGCGCATAGATTGAGTAGTACGGCGCGGGGCCGTCGGGATAGACGTAGGCGAAGCGGCAGGAAATCGCCCCGCCGCCGCACGCGTCGGCCATCGCCTGATTCACCGCGCGCAGCACACCGTCGTGGAAGTGCCAGAAGCGATCCCAGATGACGGCCGTCTCGAACGTCTCGTGGACCAGACCGAGCTGCGCCATCGCGTCCCTGATGTGGGGGCCTCGCAGGAACGCCGCGCGCCAGATGTCAGCGGGGTCGTCCGTGTCCTCCGGCGGCGGCTGCCCCCCATGGGATGCGCAAATCTCGAGCCCGCGCGAGAGCCACGGTCCCAGCTCGTGATCGTGCGACTCGAAGCCGAGCACCAGGATCGAATGCGAGCCATCACCGCTGCCCGACAGCAGCGCCTCGTTGTGGTCGAGGAGGCGGCAGTTGCTCGGGTTGAGCCCTGACTGGGCGAGCTCACGCGCCGCCTCCACGGCGTCAGCGAAGTCGGCGAAGTACACCGAGGCGCCCGCGCGGAACCGCGGCCGGGCTTGGAGCCGCATCCACGCCTCGGTGATGACACCCAGCGTGCCCTCGGAGCCGCAGAACAGCCGCTCGGGGGACGGGCCCGCGCCGGAACCCGGCAGTCGCCTCGTCTCCAAGACCCCACGCGGCGTTGCCACCCGTATCGACTCGACGAACTCGTCGATGTGGGTGTGGAGGGTCGCGAAGTGGCCCCCCGAACGCGTGGCGATCCAGCCTCCCAGCGTCGACCACTCGAATGATTGCGGGAAGTGGCGCAGCGTCACGCTCTCCGGCTTCAGCTGCGCCTCCAACGCTGGGCCGAGCGTGCCCGCCGCTATCCGCGCGGCGCGCGACGCATGGTCGATCTCCAGCACGCCGGCCAGGTTGCGAAGGTCGATGCTGACGACTCCGCGGTAGCCGTCGCCGACATCCGGTTCGACGCCGCCGACGACGCTGGAACCCCCGCCGAACGGAATCGCCGCAGCGCCCGAATCGCCGCACCACTCGAGGACCGACACGACCCCGCGCTCGTCGCGAGGGAACGCGACAAGGTCCGGCGCATGTGAGTAGTCACGGCGAAAGGCGCGTACTAGATCGCGAAACCCCCTCCCATACGTGTGAGCCGCTCGGTCGTACGGATCCTCGCTAAAGGCCATCTCCAGCGAGGTCGGGGGCGAGAAGCGCGGGGCGCGCAGGTCGAGCTCTTCCACCCGCGGCGGCTCCTGCATGCGAACGCCGTCGAGGCCGAAGCGCCGCGCGAAGGTGGCACCGAGCTCCTCTACGTCGCTCGCGCTGAGCCCTTCACCCTCCAGGCCCCAGCCCCAGAACTTGCGCCTGCCCGCACGCGGGACCGTACCAGTGTTCATCGTCGCCTTCGTGGGTCTGCCCATGGAGACCCTTTTCGATCCGAAGTAGAGGAGCTATTGCTCTCGCTCGTGCGGCGATGCTAACGACGCCGCCCGCTTCGGGTCAACGTGGTCCGACGGGCACGCGTTCACCCTAGAATCGCCGGCCGTCGTTTCGGATTCGTGAGCCGAGACTGGAGGAGATCGTGGCATGGAGTCTTCGCACCGTCGGGGCCTCCCTCTCCGCCTGCGCTCGCCTCCTGCGGCGGCGTGGTCGATCCCCAGCTCCCGCCGCTCGACGCCGAGCCTCGCTGCCGGGCGCGCCTGGGCTTGATCGCCGCGGCTCAAGTAGTTCTTCCAGAAGCAGCGCGCCGGTGACGAGGGACCAGGTCGTCCGATATGCGACACCTCCCTCCGAGATCCACCCCCCTCGCCCGGGCGCCAGCTAGGTTGCGCTGCGATGCTTGGGCCCGAGCCTGCGAGCGCTGCCGCTCCGATGGCCGG
>DASQXU010000469.1:0-8348 GCA_035639555.1 Thermoleophilaceae bacterium | reverse complement strand
GCCGACCGACCTCTCGCCCAAGGGCGCCGCGCTGTTCGCCCTGATGGCCTGGGACTCCGGGAGCCCGCTCTACGCGCCGACCCCGGGGTCGACAGTCCGGGAATGGGCCGGCTCGGTCCTAGACGCCCTCGGTTAGGCGGCGCCGGCTAAGCGCTCTCCGGGCAGGGTCGTCCTTCGCCGCTCCGCCGCCGCGGAGCGCGATGCCTCCTCGTCGGGGGCGCGACCGCGTGTCGCTCTCTCGCCGGCGGCCGCGTACGCCAAGCCTCGGCGGCGACCACCAGCGCGAGCACGCCCACCACGCCGCCGAAGAGCTCGAAGGTCGACCGCAGTCCGAGCGATGTGACTGCGATCCCCGCGAGCACCGCCGGGATCGACAGCGCCGTGTAGGCCACGACGTAGAAGGCCGACATGACCGCCCCGCGCTGATCCGGCGGGATGGCGCCCGAGAGCACGCGCAGGGCGCCGAGGAAGGCGACGCCGAAGCCCGCACCGCCGACCAGCGCGCCGGTGACGAGCAGCGCTGCGGAGTCCGTCGATGCCGCGACCACGACGAGCGCCATCCCGGCAGCGAGCGCCACCGAGCCCCCGGCGGCGCCAGCCCAAGGCGCGCGACGGCCAAACGCGAGCTGGGCGACCGAGCCGGCCCCGGCGAGCAGGAACACGTCGACGCCGGTGACCAGGTGGTTCGTCGTGTCGAACAGCCGCCCCGACAGCTCCGGGCCGAGGGCGAGAAAGAGGCCGCCGATCGACCACGACGAGGTCACGGCGAGCGCGGCGAGGAGGAACGGGCGCCGCACGCTGCGGGGAACGCTAGGGCGCTGTGGGGTGAGCCGCAGGGCCGACCGCCGCCCGACCGGCTCCGGCAGCCGCAGCGCCCCCGTGAAGGCTACGGCGAACAGGATGAGGAGCACCACGTACGGGAGCACGCGCGGCGCGGGCAGCAGCTGGACGATCGCGGCGGAGACGAGGGCGCCCAGGCCGAGGCCCCCCGCGCTCGCGACCCCGTTCGTCAGGCCCACACCGGCTGGATCGCCTCGTGGATGGAGGTCGAGCAGGGCGGCGCTCGCGGCCCCGAGCGCCAGGCCGGTCGCGAGGCCCTGCACGCCGCGCGCCACGAACAGCCAGACGACCGAGCCGGCGAGCGTGAACAGCACACTGGTCGCGATCAGCGCGCCGAGCGCCACCAGGAGCACCGGCCGCCGTCCCACCTCGTCGGATACCCGACCGGCGAGCAGCAGCGAGGTGAGCACCCCGAAGGCGTAGGTCGCGTACACCAGCGTGAGCACGATCGGCGATAGGCCCCAGAGCCGCGCGTACACCTCGTAGAGCGGCGACGGCGTCGCCGACGCGAATAGCGCGAGGCCGACGACGGCGGCCACCAGCGCGTAGGCGATGCCCGGCGAGAGCGTGCGACCGGCGACGGCAGAGCGCGGCGACGAGATCGAGGTCATGGGGCCGTCCTCCTACGAAGCTTCCAAGATCATTGAACTCTGGTAGTTGTACCATACTAGGCATGCCGACTCAGACCAGCACCCGCGAGAGGATCGCCCACCCGCCCGCGTCGGCACTCGATCTGTCCACGATCCTGCGTACGGTCGGTGATCCCGTCCGGCTAGAGATCGTCCGCCTGCTCTCGGACGACCGCCCGCGGGTGTGCAACGAGGTCCAAGACGCGCTGGGACTGCCGGCGTCGACCTGCTCCTATCACCTCCGCCTGCTGCGCGAGGCCGGCCTGACCCGCACCCGCTCGCAGGGGACGCAGCGCGAGGTCACGCTCCGGCGGGACGACCTCGAGGAACGGTTCCCGGGGTTCCTCGACGTGCTGACGCGCTAGGGACGCGCGTCCTCGCCTCGACCGCGTAGCGTAAGAGCCACCCCAGAGCTGACGATGAGGGGAACCCTTCAACGTCCGGCAGGTCAGCCCATCCAAACGCGCCAGCTTGGATCCACCGGCCCTCGGGTCTCAGCCCTCGGCCTCGGCTGCATGGGCATGTCGGGCATGTACGGCGAGGCCGACCGCAGGGAGTCGATCGCCACCATCCATGCCGGACTGGAGGCCGGAATCACGCTGCTGGACACCGGCGACTTCTACGGCATGGGCCACAACGAGATGCTGATCGGCGAGGCGCTCCGCGGCGCTCCGCCGGAGCTGCGCGAGCAGGCGCTTCTGAGCGTCAAGTTCGGGGGGCTGCGCGATCCCGACGGGCGCTGGGTCGGCACTGACGGCCGCCCGGTTGCCGTGAAGAACTTCGCGGCCTACTCGCTACAGCGACTGGGCGTCGATCACATCGACATCTACCGGATCGCGCGTGTTGACCCCCAGGTGCCGATCGAGGAGACAGTCGGGGCTATCGCGGAGCTCGTCGAGGCGGGGCAGGTGCGCCACATCGGCCTCTCGGAGGCCGGTGCGGACACCATCCGCCGGGCCGCCGCCAGCGCGCCGATCGTCGACCTTCAGATCGAGTACTCGCTGATCTCGCGCGGCATCGAGAACCGGATCCTGCCGACCACGCGCGAGCTCGGCATCGGCATCACGGCCTACGGGGTCCTGTCGCGTGGGCTGATCTCGGGGCACTTCAGGCGCGACCGCCGGCTCGCCGCGAACGACTTCCGCGCGCACGCGCCGCGCTTCCGGGGCGAGAACCTGGAGCGCAACCTCGGGCTCGTCGACGCGCTTCGCACGATCGCCGACGCGAAGGGCGTCACGGTCGCGCAGATCGCCATCGCGTGGGTGCTCTCGGGCGGTGATGACATCGTGCCGCTGATCGGCGCGCGCCGCCGGGACCGGCTGAGCGAGGCGCTCGGCGCGCTCGACGTGCTGCTCGACGACGAGGACCTCGCCGCGATCGACGAGGCGGTGCCGGCCGGGGCCGCCGCGGGCGATCGCTACCCCGAGGCGCAGATGGCCCTCCTCGACAGCGAGCGCTGAGTCGACACCCGTGAGCAAGGCTCACGTCGTGGTCACGTTCTCGCCGTCGCCCGCGATGCGCGACGCGTTCGTCGAGGCGTTGGACGCGGTCGCCACCATCACCCACCTGCCCGATGTGGAGCACGGCGAGCGAGCCCGGGCGCTTCAGTCCGCCGACGCGGTCCTGGCCTGGAGCATCGGCGGCGAGCTCCCCGGCCCCGAGGGGCCCGCCCTACTGGCGTCCGCGAGTCTGGTTCAGCTGCTGTCCGCGGGCGTCGATCACATTCCGTTCGATTCGCTGCCCGAGGGGGTCCCGGTGGCCTCGAACGCGGGCGCGTACGCCGAGCCCATGGCCGAGCACGTGCTCGCGATGGCGCTGGCGCTCGCCAAGCGCCTGCCGCAGAGCCATGCAGCGATGAGGCGCGGCGAGTTCGACCAGGAGACGCACAACCGGTCGATCCACGGGTCGCTTGTCGGCGTACTCGGTTTCGGCGGCATCGGTCAGGCGAGCGCCAAGCTGTTCAGGGCGCTCGGGGCGCGCATCCACGCGCTCAACCGCTCGGGCCACACCGATCAGCCCGTCGACCACATCGGGACGCTGGGCGACCTCGACACGGTCCTCACCACGGCGGACGTCCTCGTGGTCTCCCTTCCCCTGACCCGAGCAACCCGTGGCCTGATCGGCCAGCGTGAGCTCGGGCTGATGAAGCCCGACGCAATTCTCGTGAACGTGGCGCGAGCTGCGATCGTCGACGAGGACGCGCTGTACGAGCACCTGCGTCGCAATCCCTCGTTCTCGGCGGGCATCGACGCGTGGTGGCAAGAGCCGCGCGGGCGGGGCGCGTTCGTCACGCGACGTCCGTTCCTGGACCTCCCGAACGTCCTCGGCTCTCCCCACAACTCCGCGATCACCGCCGACTCGTTAGCGGCGGCGGCGCGCCAGGCGGCCGAGAACGTGGCGCGACACCTGCGCGGCGACCCTGCGCACCACCTCGTCGATCGCTCTGACTACGTCGGCTGAGCGGCGTCAGCCGCCGGCGGGCCCAACCCCGGCCCGCGAGCCCGGCGGTCTAGTTCGCCAGCCGTGCGCCGGATCCTCGGGTGACGGCAAGCCCGCCGGATCGCGGCCGGTCCGGCCGACGCAGGCGCTCGATCGTGCGGGCCGTCCGCCGGAGCTCTCGTTGCCCAGTGCTGCAGGGTCGGGACGCGGGATGGCGGCGTAGATCTCAGCGAGTGGCTCGACTCGTCGAGGATGCCGCCGCCTCCCGACCGCACCTGCTCGTCTCGATGAGCGCCGTCCTGCCCGAGCGCACGCAGATCATCACCGGCTTCTGCGTGCCCCCCGCGGGCCACGAGCCGCGCGACCACCTGGCGCGTGAGCTGCAGCACCCCGCCACTTCGTGACCGAGCTCCCGAAGACCGTGGGTGACAAGATCCGCCGCTCGGAGCTGCGTGAGCGCCTGCGCGCGGGCGGCTACGCTTCCGCCAGCGTCTTCTGGAGCGTGCACGGGCGGTCCGTCGGACCTTGGGAACCAGGTTCGAACACTTCAGGGAGCGCTCGGGTTCTTTAGTTGACGGCGCTCGCGTTCGCCGGGCGGCGCCTTCCGCCGTGGGCTGATGATGGGCTTGAAGGCGTCCGTACCATCGCTCTCGTGAGGGTGGGCGAGATCGAGCCGGGGGTGAATGCGGTCCTCGCTCGAGGGTGGGACGGTCCACGGTGAGCGGCCCATCCGCACGGACTGGCGCAACCCGTGCTGCAGCGGCGCGCGATCGGCGCTCCTACACGCCCGACCGGCTTGCCGAGCGGATGCTGGCGGCCGGCCGCGCGCTCGAAGGAGAGCGCAAGCCGGTGACGGTGCTGTTCGTCGACGTGGTGGGCTCATTGGAGCTCGCCGAGCGGCTCGGGCCCGAGGACTGGCGACGGATGATGGATCGCTGCCTGGCGATCCTCTGTGAGGCGGTCCACCGCTTCGAAGGCATGGTGGAAACGCTCACCGGCGATGGGCTGGTGGCGCTGTTCGGCGCCCCGCTCGCCCAGGAGGATCACGCGGCGCGCGGCTGCCACGCGGCGCTGCGGCTTCTGAGGCAGCTGGCTGGCTTCTCCGCCGAGCTGCGCCGCGAGCGGGAAATCGACTTCGCGGTTCGGGTGGGGTTGAACTCGGGGGAGGTGGTGACGGGGGCGATCGGGGACGACCTGACCCTGCACTACACCGCGGTCGGCCACACGGTGGGGTTGGCGCAGCGGATCGAGTCACTGGCGACCCCGAACACCGCGTTCGTGTCGCAGCACACGGCGGCGCTGGTGGAGGGCTACTTCGAGCTTCGCGATCGCGGCATGCCCGAGCTGAAGGGCGTGAGCGAGCGGGTGCGTGTCTACGAGCTGGCCGGCCTGGGGCACCTGCGAAGCCATCTGGACGTCTCGCGGGAGCGCGGCCTGTCGCGGTTCGTGGGGCGCGAGCGGGAGCTGGCGGCGCTTCAGGCGGCGCTCGCCCGCGCTCGCGAGGGCGCCGGCCAGGTCGTGGGTGTCGTGGGTGAATCGGGGATCGGCAAGAGCCGGCTCTGCTACGAGTTCGGCGAGCGCTGCCGCAGGAGCGGGATCGCGGTGTGGCCCGGGCAGTGCACGGCCCGCGGCGCGCGCCAGCCGCTGCTGCTCGTGCGCGAGCTCGTGCGCTCCGTCTTCGGCCTCACCGACTGGGATACCGAACGGGCGGTCCGCGCCAAGGTGGCCGGCCGGGCCGTTCTCGACCCCCAGATCGAGACTGAGCTGCCGCTCATCCTCGAGCTGCTCGGAGTCGCGGGGGATGGGCGCTCGGCGGGCTCGGGGCAGGATGGCGAGCGGCTCTTTCCGGCGTTGAGGCGCCTGCTGCTCGGCGGGCCGGGGGCGGGGCCCCGCGTGATCGTGGTGGAGGAGCTGCGCTGGATCGACCCTCCGAGCGAGGCGTTCCTGAAGGCGCTCATCGAGGCCCTGCCCTCCACGCCCACCCTGTTGGTGGCGAGTTTCCGGCCGGAGTACCGCGCCGGCTGGCTCCGGGCCTTCAACTACACGGCGCTTCGGCTGCGACCGCTCGACGAACGGTCGCTCGCCGCGCTCCTCCGCGATCAGCTCGGCACCGATCCCTCGCTCGCGCCGCTCGTCGATCGCATACCAAACCGCGTGGGGGGCAACCCCTTATTCCTCGAGGAGTTGATCCGCGAGCTGGTCGAGAGCGGGGGCGTCGAGGGCGAGCGCGGCGCGTTTCGGGCGGCCGGTCCGATCGACGACGCGGCGCTGCCTGCCACGGTGCAGGCGGTGCTGGCGGCCCGCATCGACCGGCTGGCAGAGCGGGACAAGAGCGTGCTGCAGGCAGCCGCGGTGATCGGCCACCAGTTCACCGAGCCGCTGCTGAAGCAAGTGACCGGGCTCGACGACAAGGCGCTGCGCGCGGCGCTGCGAGCGCTGATCAGGGCCGATCTCCTCGTCAAGAGCACCACGACCCCAGCGGGGTACGCGTTCAAGCACGACCTCACCCAGGAGGTCGCCTACCGCTCGGAGCTCAGCGAGCGGCGCGCACGCCTTCACGGCGCCGTAGCGCGCGCGCTCGAGGAGCAACACCGGGACAGCGGCGGCGAGCTCGCGGGCCTGATCTCGCACCACCGCCAAGAAGCCGGCGAGAGCGGGCGAACCCCCCGACGCGTCTAGGGATCCGGCGGCCGATCAGGCGGGCCACCGGCGGTGCGCGACCCACACGGTCTCGGCCTTCAGAAGAGCATGGTCAGCTCTTTGACGCGCCCGTCCGTCCTGACCCGGAGCGAGTGATCGCCGCGTTCGAAGACGCGCATCATGCGCGAGTTCCCCCGCAGCATGTCCGCGGTCAGGCCCCGAGCGCCGTGCTCGCGGGCGTACTCGACCAGTCGCGCGTGCAGAATCCCTCCGAGGCCCACGCCCTGCCACTCCGGATCCACCATGTACGCCACCTCGGCTAGGTGGGTCGCGGGGCTCAGGTAGTAGCAGCTGGCGGCCACGATGCGTTCGTGCTCCGACGGCCCGACCACGGCGACGAATGCCATCTCCTCCTCGTAGTCGACGCTGCAGAGGTGTTGGGCGGCCGTGTCGGTGAGGGATTCCAGCTTGTGGAGGAACCGGGTCTCCCGGTCCTCCTCGCTGAGTCGATAGAACAGGTCCTGCATCGCTCGGGTATCGCTCGTGCGCGTCGGGCGCAGGCACACCTCGCGGCCGTCACGTAGATGCACATCGGTCACCTGGGCTACGGGGTACGCGGTGCGGCTGCGCAGCTGCTGCTTCGGACCGACGAGGCCCCTCTGGATGGCGGCGTCGAGCAGGTCTCTGCGCACATCGGGATGCGCGATCTCGATCAATGCGACCGCGCGCTCAGCAAGCGAGCGGCCGAACAGGTACGCCGTGCCGTACTCGGTGATCACCCAGCGCACGTCCGCGCGCGGGATCGCGACCGCCTCATCGGGGCCCAGCTCGAGTGAGATGGCGGACCGCCCCGCCGGGGTTCGTGAGGCGAGGCAGACGATCGCCATTCCGCCGGGAGAGGCGAGGGCGCCGCGGTGGAAATCCGGTCCGGTCGAGACTCCCCCGTACAGCGCCCCGTCGAGGCTTTCGGTGCAGACCTGCCCGGTGAGGTCGATGGTGAAGGCCTGAGTGACCGACACCATCCGCTCCTTCGTCCCGATGACCGTTGGGTCGCAGATGTGGTCGATTGGATGAAAGGCGAAGCGGGGATCGTCGTCCACCAGGTCGTATAGGCGCCTCGAGCCCATCGCCCAGCTCGTCGCGACCGGGCCGGTGACGACACCGGCGGCGACCAGATCGACGATCGGCTCCGTGATGACGTTCGAGTGGATGCTCAGGTCGCGCCGGTTGGTCAGGTGAGCCAGCATCTCGTTCGGCACTCGGCCGAGGCCCACCTGAAGCGTGGAACGATCGTCGATCAGCCGGGCGACGTAGCCAGCAATCTGCTCGGCCACCTCGCCGGCGGGCTCGTGGAGGTACTCCACCACGGGCGTATCGACCGCCACGAATCTCGCGATTCGATCGACCGGAATACGGCTGTCGCCCGCGGTGCGAGGCATAGCCGGGTTGACCTCGGCGATGACCGTTCGTGCCGCCAGCGCCGCGGCCTTGGTCACGTCCACCGAAATCCCGAGGCTGCAGGTGCCGTCCGGATCGGGTGGCGCGACCTGCACCATCGCGACATCGAGCGGGATGTGCCCGCACTCGAACAGTTTGGGGACTTCCCCGAGCGAGAGCGGCACGTACTCCACGAGACTGGACGTGCGCACGGCGCGGGCTTCGTGCAGGGCGCGGATGTCGCGCCCGATGTAGAACACTCGATGGCGATAGTTCGTACGGGGCGGGTCGCCCGTGCCCACCCGGTCGGTGAGGAAGTGCACGAGGACAACCCCGGGCCGCCTGATCTCCTCCAGCGCATCG
>DASQXU010000468.1:0-2245 GCA_035639555.1 Thermoleophilaceae bacterium | reverse complement strand
CGCCCGCGCGGTGTCGCGGATCAAGCGACGGCTCTACGAGCTGCGCCACCCGAGCGACTACCCGGGTGCCCCGTCGCCCGAGCTGGCCGCCCTGCTCAACCGCATGGCCGCGGCATGCGGGCCGCGCGACTACCACGAGGTCGCCTACCGGGAGGTGAAGCCGGCGCTGATCCACGCGCTGCACGTGCACATCGAAGGCGTCGACCCCGTGAGCGACGAGCCTTCCCTGCGGCTGCTCCGCAAGCTGCTCGCACGCCAGGCGCGCCACGTGGACGAGGTGGCCGCCGGGTCGCAGGCGGCGCCCGGCCCGGACCTAGGCTCGCTTCCAGTGCGCCTGCGCGAGGAGCGTCCGCTCGCGGTGCTCCCGCCGCTCGAGCAGCCGGTGCGCGACGAGCACGTCCGGGTGAGCGACGAGGGCGATCCGTTCCTCTCGCGCGAGCTCTATGTCAACGGGCCGGAGAACCACGTGCCGACCGACCGCGAGGAGCAGCGCCACTTCTTCCACGCGCTCCTCGACGCCGAGCTCTGCGCCGCCGAGCTCATGGCTCGCAACTCCCACGAGCACCCGGAGATGCCGTGGGACTTCCACGTGGACATGGCCCGTCAGGTATGGGACGAGGCGCGCCACGCCAAGGTCCACGAGCTGCTGATGGCCGAGGAGCTCGGCTGCCGCTGGGGCGACTACCCGGTCGGCTTCTCGTACTTCCGCTCGATCTACGCCTACGACCTGCTCGGCCGGCTGGCCCTGTTCAACGGCACGAGCGAGCAGAAGGCGATGTGGCGCCATTCGCACCGGCGCAAGGTGCTCCTCGAGCTCGGAGAGCTCCGGATCGCCCGGGTGTTCGACTACCTGCTGGCCGACGAGGTGCCGCACGTGCACAACGGGGTGCGCTGGGGCAGCTACCTCCTCGGCGGCGACGAGCGCGCCTACCGGCGCAAGGTCGAGGAGCTCCGGGCCGGCCTCGACGAGACCGGTGCCCCGACCGCGGCCCCGGCGTCCGCCTAGGCCCTCCTAACTCCGAGACGTAGCGACGCATCTCACTGATCTCGCGGGCGCGTCTTGCCGGCGCCGAAGCGTGATCCATACGCGGATAGCTGGCCGCCCTTTGGCACGCCGGCCGGATGGCCCCGCTGCGCGAGTAATCGGCGCACGCCGGTTGAGAGCCGGCCGAGTGATCGGATATGAATGCGCACCTGAGGCGCGTATCACCCGAGCCCTCGCCGTCGGAGCTGACCCGATGGAGCGGTGATGCGCCGCCGCCGGGGCTGGCCGCTGATCGCCACACTGACCGCGACCGCCGGCCTGCTGGCCGGCGCCCTCCCGGCCAGCGCCGCGCCGGCGCTCGCCTGGAAGCCCTGCGCCAGCCCTGCCCAGCGGGGCTTCGACTGCGCCACCGCCCGGCGGGTGCCGCTCGACTACCGCCACCCGCGCGGGGCCAAGATCCACCTCGCCGTGATCAGGCACCGGGCCACCGAACGGGGGCGGCGCGTCGGCACGCTGTTCTTCAATCCCGGCGGCCCCGGCGACGCGGGTACCCAGCTGCTTCCCGCGTGGATCGACCTCTTCCCGGCCGCGGTTCGGGCGCGCTTTGACATCGTCAGCTGGGACCCCCGCGGGGTCGGTGCGAGCACCGCGGTCCAGTGCTTCCCGAGCATGGACGCCGAGAACCGGTTCCTCGCGCGGCTCCCGCCGGGCTTCCCGGTCGGACGCTCGGAGCGGCGGGTTTGGATCCGCGGCTACGCCCGCTTCGGCCGGCGCTGTGGGCGGCGCAACCGGAGGCTGCTCGCCCACGTGTCCACCGCCGAGTCGGCCAAGGACCTCGACCTGCTGCGCCGCGCGGTAGGTGCCCGGCGGTTGAACTACCGGGGGGTCTCCTACGGGACCCTGCTGGGCGCCACCTACGCCAACCTGTTCCCGAAGCGGGTCAAGCGGATGGTGCTGGACGGGAACGTCGACCCGGTGGCGTGGGCGAAGCGGCCCAGGAGGCGCCCGTTCCTCAGCACCTCGCTCCGGCTCCGCTCGGACAAGGCCTCTGCCAAGACGCTGAACGCCTTTCTCAGGCTCTGCGGCCGGGCCGGGACCGCCAACTGTGCCTTCTCCGCCGGCAGCGCCGCGGCCACCAGGGCCAAGTGGGCGACCCTGCTCCGGCGGTCGCGGAGCCACCCGGTGACGATCCCAACGACCCCGCCCCAGACGTTCACCTACGCCACGCTCCTGGGCGCCATGAGCCAGCAGGTCCTCTTC
>DASQXU010000467.1:0-8045 GCA_035639555.1 Thermoleophilaceae bacterium | reverse complement strand
CCTGGTCGATCCGCACGACCTTCCCGGTCACCACGTCGCCCTCCTCGAAGGGGACGAGCGTGGCGTCGTAGTTCGGGACGATCTGCCCGTCGACCTCCAGCAGGAGGCCGTCGGAGCCCTCGACTGTGCGGGGCGCGATAGGCGTCTCGGTATCCGGCACTAAGGCGCCTAGGGTAGCTCACGGTCGCGCACGCGCTCGCCAGGGGCCCTCGGGGCGGTGCTCAGGGAGCGACTCGGCGAGAACCCCGTAGTCTGTCGGCGATGCCTCGCAGGAGGACCAAGCGCGGCGCTGCCCGCACGCCGCTCGCGGGCGACTGGGACGTGATCGTCTCCGGCGCGAGCTTCGCCGGCCTCGCGGTCGCTCGAGAGCTCGCCGGCACCGGAGCCCGGGTGCTGATGCTCGACCGCTATGAGATCGGCGAGCGCCAGACCTCGGCGTGCGGCATCCCGACCGCCTGGCTCGAGGTCATGGGCCTGATGGGCTCGCACCGGCAGGCATTCGGCGAGCTCGTGGTCCACACCCCGCACGCGACCGCCCGGTTCCGGCTGCCCTGGACGTTCTCGACCTTCGACTACCCCGAGCTCTGCCGCCTGCTGCGCGAGCAGACGGACTGCGCGTTCGAGACCGCGAAGGTCGACGGGCGCCGCGGGCAGACGCTCCTCACCGACCGCGGAGAGCTGCGCGCGCCGCTCGTGGTGGACGCGATGGGTTGGCGGCGCATCCTGGCGGCGGACGGTGGCTACCAGCCGCCCGACGCGCCGCTCTCCCGGGGGCTCGAGGTCCACCCGCACGCCGGCGGGGAGGAGATGGAGATCTGGATCGACCGCTCGTACGTGCCGGCGGGATACGGCTGGAGCTTCCCGGCGCGCGACGAGCTGCGGATCGGCGTGGGATCGTTCGACCCGCGCTTCCGGGTGCGCGACAACACGGTGAAGCTGGCGCACGACGTGGGCTCCGAGGCCGTCCGCTACCAGGGCAACTGGATCCCGCACAAGCTCCGCTCCGCGACCGAGGACGGCGTCTTCTTCGTCGGCGACTCCGCCGGGCATTGCCTCCCCCTCACCGCGGAGGGCATCCGCACCGCGTTCTACTTCGGCATCGCCTGCGGCCGCGAGCTCCGTCGTGTCCTCGAGGGGCGCCAGACGCGGGAGCAGGCGCTGGGGCGCTACCACGATTTCAGCGCCGCCCACGAGCCGAAGTTCCGCTGGATGCTCCGCGCCCAGCGGCTCGTCCCCCGCGTGCCGCCGCGGCTGCTCGCCCGCGGGCTGCTGGCCATGCAGTGGGGGCGGTTCGTCGACTGGTCCTTCCGGCACTACCTGCGGATCGCGCCGCCGTCCTTCGCGCTCGCCGAGCCGCCGCGCGGGCGCCGGCCGCTTGCCCGGATCGCCGCCGCCTGACCCGAAGCGGCGCGTCAGTCGCGGACCACGAGGAACACACCGGCGGCGAGCAGCGCGACGCCGACCACCCGCGGGAGGGTCAAGCCGCGCTGGGGAAGCCCGAGGATCCCGAGGCGGTCGAGCGCTTCCGCCATCGCGAGCTGGCCGGCGATCGTAGCCGCTGTGACCCCCCCGGCGCCGAGCGTCCGGACCGACACCAGCACCGTGCTCACGTACGCCGCCCCGAGCACCCCGCCGAGCAGGTAGTACCACTGGAGGTGGCGGGCCTGTGAGACCCGGCCGAAGCCCTCCCCGACGACCAGCGTGATCGCCACCAGCACGGCCAGGCCGATGGCGAACGAGACCGACGCGGCGGAGAACGTCCCCACCGTCTTCCCGAGCCGCGAGTTGATCGGCGCCTGCATCGCGACCAGGGAGCCGGCCACCACGGTCAGCGCGACGGCGACTCCGCGGCCCACTACTTGGCCTCGAGCCAGTTTCGGCCGATGCCCACGTCGACGCCGAGCGGCGGGTCGAGCTCGAACGCCCCGGCCATCTCCCGCCGCACGAGCCCCACCGCCTCCTCCACCTCCCGCTCGGGTCCCTCGAAGAGCAGCTCGTCGTGGATCTGGAGCACCAGCCGCGTGCTCAGGCCGGCGCCGCGGAGCGCGTCGCGGCACCGGACCATGGCGACCTTGATGATGTCGGCCGCCGTGCCCTGGATCACCATGTTCACGGCCAGTCGCTCGCCGAGCAGCCGCGTCTGGCGCTGGCGGGCTCGCAGCTCGGGGATCCGACGGATCCTGCCGAACAAGGTGCTGACGTAACCCTCCTCGGTGGCCCGGGCGATGGTCTCGTCGATGAACCGCTTGACCGCGGGGAAGCGCTCGAGGTAGCGGTCGATGAACTCCTGGGCCTCCTCGCGTTCGATCTGGAGGCGGTCCGCGAGCCCGAACGCGGACAGCCCGTAGACGATCCCGTAGTTGACCATCTTGGCCTTGGAGCGGGTGCCCGGGTCGGCTTGCCCGTGGGGCACCCCGAGGATCTCGGACGCCGTGGCGGTGTGCACGTCCTCGCCCCGGCGGAAGATCTCCTTCAGCACCTCCTCGCCCGCGATGTGGGCCAGCAGCCGCAGCTCGACTTGCGAGTAGTCGGCCGAGATCAGCTTGGAGCCCGACTCGGCCACGAAGCAGGCGCGGATCTCCCGGCCGATCTCGGTGCGGATCGGGATGTTCTGGAGGTTCGGGTTGGTGCTCGACAGCCGCCCGGTCGTGGTGGCCGTCTGGTTGAACGTGGTGCGCAGCCGTCCGTCGTCCGAGAGCAGCTCGGGGAACGCGTCGAGGTAGGTGGACTTGAGCTTCGAGAGCTCGCGCCAGGCCTCGACCTTGGGCACGATCGGGTGCTCCGACCGGATCGCTTGGAGGACGCGGGCGTCGGTCGAGAAGCCCGTCTTGCCCCGCCGCTTCTTGGACAGCCCGAGCTTGTCGAACAGGATCGCGCCGAGCTGCTGCGGCGAGCCGATCGTGAACTCCTCGCCGGCCAACTCGTAGACCTCCCGCTCGAGCTCGGCGATCTGCTCGGACACCCGCTCGGAGATCCGGCGGACCTGGCCGACATCGAGCCTCACGCCGGCGCGCTCCATCTCGATCAACACCTCGACCAGCGGCAGCTCGACCTCCCGGAACAGGCGCATCAGGCCGTCGCGCTCGAGGGCCTCGCGCTGGCGCTCGGCGATCGCCCGGGTGACCACCGCCCGCTCGGCCACGCCATTCGCTCCCTCGACCGTCGCCCCGATCCCCTGCTCGTCGGCGAGCTCGCCGAGCGGGTATCCGCGCCGGGCCGGGTCGATCAGATAGGCGGCCACCATGGTGTCGTGCTCGAGCGGGGGCGCGTCGCAGGGGTCGTCCGCCATCGCGATCGACTTCCAGTCGTGGGCTATGAGCGGGCGCTCCCCCCAGGCCAGGGCCAGGGCGGCGAGGGTCTCGGCCACCCCGACCAGCACCTCCTCGCCACCGCCGTACACGGCGAACCGAAGCGGGCCACTGCCGGCGGTCGGGCTGGGCTCGGCGGCCTGCTCGCCGCCGGCCGCCTCGATCGGCGCGCCCGGGCGCTCGGCGGCGAGCGCCGCCGGCCCGCCGTTCAGCGCGCCCACCTCCGCCGCCGGCACCTCGCGGGCGCGCACCGCGATCTGCTCCTCGGGGCGCGCGCGGGGGGCGACGTGGTCCCCGGTGCCGAGGGCCTCCTCGAGCCGCTTGAGCGGCTCGCGGAGCTCGAACTCCCGGAACACCTCGCGGAGGCGCGAGCGGTCCGGCTCACGGCCCACCAGGTGCTCGAGGTCGAGCTCGATCTCGATGTCCTCCCTCGCGGTGGCGAGCCGCTTGGAGACGCGCGCGTCCTCAGCGTGGCGCTCGAGGTTCTCCTTGCGCTTGGCCCCCGAGATCTTGTCGATGTTGGACAGCACCCCCTCGAGGTCGCCGAACTGCTGCAGGAGCTGGGACGCCGTCTTCTCGCCGATGCCGGGGACGCCGGGGAGGTTGTCCGAGGTGTCGCCCTTCAGACCCACGAAGTCGGGGATGAGCTCGGGGGGGATCCCGTAGCGATCGATCACCGCCGGGCGGTCGTACAACTTGGTGTCGGTGATCCCCCGGCTCGTGGCCATCACCCTGATGTGCCCGTCGATGAGCTGGAAGAGGTCACGGTCGCCGGTGACCACCATCACCTCGATGCCCTCCCCCGCCGCGCGGTGGGCGATCGTGGCGATGACGTCGTCGGCCTCGTAGCCCTCCACCCTCAGGTTGCGGTAACCGAAGGCCTCGACCAACGGCTCGAGGTGCGGCCACTGCTCGGCCAGCAGGTCGGGCCGGGCCCTGCGCTCGGCCTTGTACTCTTCGTACTCGGCCTCGCGCCCGGACATGCCGGCGTCCCAGACCACGAGGGTCGGCTTGACGCCGTGCTCGGAGATGATCTTCACGAGCATCGAGGCGAAGCCGAAGATCGCGTTGGTCGGCTGCCCGCGTGAGGTGGCGATGGTCTCGGGCAGCGCGAAGAAGGCGCGGTAGACGAGGCTGTTCCCGTCGATCAGGAACAGCTCGCGCGGGGACTCCTCGGCCACGTCCTAACCGTACCGACGGGAGTGGCGGCCAGTCCCGGGATGGCCGGGCGTGGACGGTGGACACCGCGGGCCCGGCGGCAGCGGCGACTGCGAGCGAGCTGTGCAGTCAGCTGCCCGCCCGCGGATTGCTGACCGCGCGACAGCCCGTCGCAGGCGCGCGATGGCTCGCCCTGCGAGGGCCGTCCCGCCGCCGTCGTGAGAGACCGTACTCGTGCCTGGCAGAGATGGTGCGAAACGCAGCCCACGTCCAGCGCCGAGCGGTCTGGGCTGCCTTCCGCAGGCGGTGACGCCGCCCGGGTGGCGGCGTCGACATGGGGGGTGGCCCCGGCCCCGGAGGTAACCTCAGCGAATGCCCACGCCCAGCGCCCAGTTCTCGCTCACCCTGCGGGTCGACCTGCCGCACGGCGGCGTGCTCGGGAAGGTGACCGCGGCGATCACCCGGACGGGGGGAGCGATCGTGGCGGTCGACACGGTCGAGGCCTCCAGCGACCGGACGCTCCGGCAGATCACGGTCGACTGCGGCTCGCCCGAGCACCGGGGCCAGGTGATCGCCGCGGTGCAGGCGGTGCGGGGGGCCCGGGTGGTGGAGATCACCGACCGCACCTTCGAGGTCCACCGCGGCGGAAAGATCCACACCGGCCTCAACCTGCCGATCAAGAGCCGGGAGGACCTCTCGATGGCGTACACCCCCGGCGTGGCGCGCGTCTGCCAGGCGATCGCCGGCAACCGCCAGAAGGCGTTCAAGTACACGATCAAGGCCAACACCGTTGCGGTGGTCTCCGACGGCACCGCGGTGCTCGGGCTCGGGGACATCGGCCCGGAGGCGGCCATGCCGGTGATGGAGGGGAAGGCGATGCTCTTCAAGGAGTTCGCCGACGTCGACGCCTTTCCGGTCTGCCTGGCCACCAAGGACGTGGACGAGATCGTCGAGACCGTGGTGCGCCTCGCCCCGACCTTCGGCGGCGTCAACCTGGAGGACATCTCCTCCCCTCGCTGCTTCGAGATCGAGGAGCGCCTCCAGCGGGAGCTCGACATCCCGGTCTTCCACGACGACCAGCACGGCACCGCGATCGTGACCCTGGCCGCGCTGATCAACGCCTGCCGCGTGACCGGCCGCCGGGCCGAGGACCTCTCGGTCTGCATGGTCGGCGCCGGCGCGGCCGGTCTGGCCGTGGCCAAGATCCTGCTCGGCTTCGGCGTGACGGAGATAGTCGCGTGCGATCGCTTCGGCGCCATCCACAGCGGCCGCGAGGACTACGAGCGCGGGTCGATGAACCGGCCGAAGGCATGGCTCGCGGAGCACACGAACCCCGAGCGCCGCTCGGGCCCGCCCGGCGAGGTCGTCGCCGGCACCGATCTCTTCATTGGACTCTCCGGCCCGGGCATCGTCCGCCCGCGCGACCTCGAGAAGATGAACCCGGACCCGTTCGTCTTCGCCATGGCCAACCCCAACCCGGAGGTCCGACCGGAGGAGGCGGCCGCCTACGTCCGGGTCATGGCCACCGGCCGGTCCGACTACCCGAACCAGATCAACAACGTGCTCGCCTTCCCCGGCGTCTTTCGCGGCGCGCTCGACGTGCGCGCTCCGGCGATCACCGAGGAGATGAAGATCGCGGCCGCGCACGGCATCGCCAGCGTGGTGGCCGACGAGGAGCTCGACGAGGACTACATCGTCCCCAGCGTCTTCAACCGGGACGTGAGCCGGGCGGTGGCCAAGGCGGTGGCGGAGGAGGCCAAGCGGACGGGGGCCGCCCGTGCGACCGGGCCCCCGGAGGCGCGCCGCCCCGCGTCGCTCCCCGGACCGGCCGCGATGCGAGCGCCCGCGCGCGCGGCGGAGCCGACCCTCTGAGGGACTCGCCGTGCGGGTGACGGTGACCGGGGCCACCGGCATGATCGGCCGGGCCCTGGTCGGCGAGCTGCTCGGGCGAGGTGACGAGGTCACGGCCCTCGGTCGCGATCCCGCGCGGGCCCGCGCCGCCTTGCCGGCGGGCGTCCAGGCGGTGGCCTGGCCGGACCCGAAGGGCACGCCGGCGCCGCCGGAGGGCCTCCGCGGCCGGGATGCGGTGGTCCATCTGGCCGGAGAGCGGCTCGACCAGCGCTGGAGCGCGCCGGTCAAGCGCGAGGTGCGCGACTCGCGGGTTCTCGGCACCCGCAACCTCGTCGCCGCCCTCCGGGCGCTCGAGGACCGCCCCGCCACGCTGATCAGCCAGTCGGCGGTCGGCTACTACGGGCCCCACGGGGACGAGCGAATCGACGAGAAGACGCCAGCCGGCGACGACTTCCTGGCTCGTGTGTGCCGCGAGTGGGAGGCCGAGGCCGAGCGCGCCGAGGAGCTCGGGGTGCGGGTGGTCCGGACCCGGACCGGAGTCGTGCTATCGGCCTCCGGCGGGGCGCTCCGCCGGATGCTCCCACCGTTCCGGCTGGGCGTGGGCGGACCGGTCGCGAGCGGGCGCCAGTACGTGGCCTGGGTCCACCTCGACGACGTGGTCGGAGCGATCCTGCTCTGCCTCGACGACCCTCGCGTTCACGGACCGGTGAACGTGACCGCCCCCGACCCCGCCACCAACCGTGAGCTGGCGAGGGCGCTCGGACGCGTTCTCCGTCGCCCGGCCGTCGTTCCCGTCCCGGCGCCGGCACTGCGCCTCCTCTACGGAGAGATGGCAACCACCGTGACGACCGGCGCCCGGGTCGTGCCCTCCGGCCTGCGCGGGCTCGGTTACCGCTTCCGCCGGCCCGAGCTCGATGACGCGCTTCGCGCGGCGGTCGGCAGCCGATGAGCGCGATCGCCTTCGACTCGGGACCGCAGGTCGGCGGGCGGCCGCCGGCGCCGGCGCCCGTGAGCCTCGTGCAGGCGTTCGCCAACAGCTTCTTCGAGCTCGGCGAGCACTGGCGCGACCCCATCCCGACCCGCGGGCGCGACCTGCTGGCGACCCCTGAGGGGCTCGAGCGCTGGCTGCGCGAGCGCGGCCTGCTCGCGCCCGGGCGGCGAGTCCGATCCTCCGACCATCGCCGCGCGCTCGACCTGCGCGAGGGCATTCGGGCGCTGGCTTTCGCGAACAACGGAGAGCAGCCAACCCCGGACGCCCTGCGCGGCCTGAGCCGCGCGGGCGGGCGGCCCGGGGTGGTGGTCGAGTTCGGCCCGGACGGCCGCGGGTGGCTGGCGCCGACCGGCCGGGACGTAGCCGGCGCCCTCTCGTTCATCGCCGGGCTGGTGTTTCAGTCGATGGCCGACGGAAGCTGGGGGCGCATGAAGGCGTGCCCCGGCAAGGACTGCGGCTGGGTGTTCTACGACCGCTCACGGAATCGAGCCGGTTCCTGGTGCTCGATGGCGGCCTGCGGGGGGCGCGCCAAGGCGCGCGCGTACCGTCGCCGAAGGAGCGACCTCTCCGTCACCGTCGACTAGTGTGTCGCTGGTGATGAGCGGGCGAGTGGACGGGCGCCATCAGGAGGAGGTGAAGCTCGCCTGGTGGGAGGTGGTCGGGGCCTGGCTTCGGATCTGGACGCCACCCCGGGGCGCGCGAGTCCCGCCGGTCCCGCGGGCCAAGCTGGCGATCGC
>DASQXU010000466.1:0-4152 GCA_035639555.1 Thermoleophilaceae bacterium | reverse complement strand
GCAGCCACCCGCCTCTCGGCCGGCGTGAGCGCGGCCACGCCTGTGGTCTCGCTGCGCGGGGGCCGCCCACCGCCCGCAGTAAGTCCGGCCCGAGCACGCCGCTGGAGCGCGGTGGCACCACACCGCTCGGCGAGCTTGAGCGCGCGCCGGAGGGGCTCGCGGCTCTCCTTGCGCCGGCCAGCCTCCCGTAGCGCGGCGCCCTGGTCGGCGAGGGCGTGCGCGAGCGACAGTGTCGCCCGGGACCCATCGAGCACCGCGACCGCCTCGTCGAGCAGGGCGAGCGCGTCCGCGCCGCCGCGCATCAGCGCCGCGGCGCGCAGTGCCTCACCCAGGGCTCGCGGCGCGCCGAAGGCGCGGGCGAGCTCGAGCTGCTCGGCCGCGAGCGTCTCGGCATCACGATGCTCGCCAAGGCGTGCCAGGGCGACGGCGCAGCGCGCCCTCCAGTCGGGATGCACGACCCGGCCGCCGCCGAGCCCTCTCCGGAGCTCGCCGCAGCGCAAGAAGTCCTCCCGCGCCTCCTCGAGCCGGCCCTGATCGAGCCGGAGCAGGCCCCGGCTCCAGAGCAACCGCGCGTACGGCGGCAGGTCCGCGGCGCCGTGTCCGAGGCCCGCGCGCTCGAGCGCCTCATCCGCCTCGTCCAGCTCGCCCCGCTCTCTGAGCACATCGAGGCGGACGGCCTGGAGGCGCGGCAGCGCCATGTGAAAGCCGCCGGCCGCCTCTATCGCCGCCACGCCGACCTCTGCGTCGGTCATGGCTTCCGCGAGGGCTCCGCGCGTGTACTCGAGCTCGGCGCGGTGCAGGGCGACCACCGGCCCGTGCCAGAGTCGGCGCCCCACCTGCGCCCGGTCGAGCGGGAGGTCCAGGACACGCGCGGCCGCCTCGTCGCGCTCAGCGTCGAGCAGCGTGCGGACAGCCCAGAAGAAGGACGGTTCGTCGTGACCCGGCGGGCTGAGGGCAAGGGCCCGCTCGGCCAGCTCGCCGACCTCCGCCGCGCTCGCGCCGTCGCAGAGCCGCTCGTGGGCCACCTGGAGCAGGGCCAGCGCCTCGAAGCGAGGGCGGCCCGCGGCCCTCCTGCGGAAGTCATCCGCGCGCCCGGTGAAGCGTGCGCGATGAGCCGGCGACAGGCGGGTGGCGAGGAGCAGCTCGTTCTCGAGCTCGAGCGCCCCGGGGCCTGCCTGGTCGGGGATCCTCGCGAGCTCGGATTCGAGGAGAGCGATGCACTCGTCCGCGCGGCCTCCCGCCGAGAGCGTGCGACCGAGCCAGCGCACAGCGTCGATCCGAACCTGCTCAACGCCGGCCGCCAAGGCCGCTCGAAGGTGCTCTTCGCTAGGCGCGAACTGGTGCGAGGCGTACTCGGCCTGGCCCGCCTCGAGCAGGACGGCGGTGCGGTCGTGCTCGGGCGGCGGCTCATCGAGTGCTCGGCGAAGGTACCTGGCCGCGTTCTCCGGGAGACCGCGCGCGAGCGCCAGCCGTGCCGCCTCGCGGAGCACGCGCACCCGTCGTTCCTCGGCGGCGGGATCGCTCAACAGAAGGTGGGCCGCCACCCGCTCGGCCGGGGCTCCGTGGTCCAGCAGGAGGGTCGCCGCCGCGGCGTGCCGGGCGGCCCGCTCGCCGGGGGCGAGGTGACCGTAAATCGCCGCGCGCACGATCGGGTGGACGAAGCGCACCCGCATGCTCGGCGCGAGGATTCCCGCGTCGCTCAGTCGGTCGGCCGTGGCTCGCGCACGATCGGGGGTCAGGCCGGCGATCGCCGCGGCGAGCGGGAGCGGGGCGCCATCCTCCAGTACCGCGACCGCCCGGGCAAGCTCGACCGCCTCAGGGCCGACGCGCTCGAGTCGCGAGCGACTGTACCGCGCTACCGCTTCCGGCCCGACATTCCGGACTAGCGGCGCGGCGCGAGCCACCGGCTCGACCACCTGAGCGCGAAGCTCGCGTAGAAGCTCCTCGAGGAAGAGCGGGTTGCCGCCCGTGGCGTCGAGGCAGGCGCGGCAGAAAGATGGCTCCGGCTCTCGGCCGAGGCGCTCGGCGGTGAGCCGCGCGACCCCCTCAAGGCTCAGCGGGCGCGGACGGAGCACGCGGGCCCCCACGCTGCGCTCGAGTCCGATGAGCGAGTCCTGGGCGTCGCCGGGCTCACCGGTGCGCACGGCCACGACGAGAGCGACCGGTACGCCCGTGAGTCGGCGGGCGAGGAACTCGAGGAACTGGAGTGACGCGCCGTCGGCGCGATGCGCATCGTCGACGAGCATCAGGAGCGGCCCGCTGTCCGCGAGGTTCACCGTCAGCCAGTACAGCCCGTTCAGGGCTGCGAAGCGCGCTCCGTCCCGGGGCAGCGAAGCCGCCGGGTCGATATCGAAGAGCGGGCGGGCCAGCGCCGCCGCTCCCTGAAAGAGTGCGGAGCGCTCGGCCGGACGGAGAGCGGCGAGTGGGGGCTCCAGCAGCTGGCGGACCGCCCCGAACGGAAACGTCATCTCGAGCTCGGCCCCTCGGGCGCGAAGCACTCGCATCCCCCGGGGCTTCGTGAGACCGCCGGCGGTCTCGACCAGGCTGGTCTTCCCGAGCCCCGGACCCCCGACGACCACGACGGCCACGCCATTGCGGTCGTCCGACACGGACGAGAGCGCCTGGGACAGCTCCCGGACTTCGGTCTCCCGCTCGAGTAGGAAAGTCACTCGCGCCTCGGCGGCTGAGCCTAGCCCCGAACTACCTAGGGGGCCAAATTGAGGACCCACCGATGCAACGCCGGCGCAGGCAAGTGGTTGTCGTTGGCGGGAATGCGGATCCGCCTCCTCGCCTCCGCCCTTGCCTGTTTGCCCCTCTGGCTCGGCCTCGCCGCCGCGGCGGCGCAGGGCGTGCGGTTTGGGCGCAACCGCGTTAACGTGCTCGCCCACGACTTCCGGCAGGCCACGTACGACCGGGAGGGCTGGACGGTGGTGATGCGCCGCATCCGTCCGCTGCCCGCGGGAATCGCCACGCACGGCACCGAGCCGGCGGCCCCGCCGTGCGGCTCGACCACGCGGGGCCGGCCCGACCGGGCGGGGCGGAACCTGCGCTGGAGCTGGCGGATCCTGCGTAAGCCGAGCTCGTGGGCAGGCCCGGCCGCGGCCGCGCCTCAGGCTCGATTTCCCCGGCCGCTACTGCCTGGCCGTGACCGTCAGCGAGACGCGACCGCCGCGAGCTCCCTCTCGGGCATCAGCAGCTCGCGGGCGCAGCTTTGCGCGTACAGCGATTCAGGGCTCGTGGTAGTCGCTCTGTCCAGGGGTCCCGTACCAGCACATGGTCGAAGTGCTCAGCACCGGGAATCGTCCCACCGAGTAGTCCACCGTCCGTAGCCACTCGGCACGCTGGTGGAACCAGGGTTCCCAGAGTGCGGGAGCCGAGGGATCGTCGCTCGGGGGCTGGCTCCAAAGCTTGTCGAACATCCTTCCATCGGGCACCTCGAAGTGCAAGTTCGGCAGCGGCCTGCCGTCTTCCGGCGCGATCAGGTCGCCGATCCCGGGCGCGAACCAGAGCGGCCTCTGCGGGCGCATGCTGTCGTCGAAGCCGAGGACCGGGGTCCAGGACTCATTGTCGGAGAGCGGGGAGAACGGGTGTAGCGGCTCCGATTGCGGCAGGCAGTTAAGGTCGTTGAGGCGACGGCCAGGCGGCGGCGCCCTGAACTTGTAGAGCGTGTAGGCCTTCGGCAGCAGCGTCTGCCAGATCCATTGGATCCCGCCGATCTTGAGCGGCCTCTTGAGCTTCTCGTCGAGCGGGTCGTTCAAGCCGGGCAGATCGGCGGCCCTTTTGAGCTTTTCGTAGTCGTAGAGGAACTGGTTCTCGAACAGCGCCAGCTGTAGCGCCACCCAGCCGTAGCGGGTGATCATCGCCTCGGTCAGGTCGCTGGAGGTGACCTCCAGCTTGTCGAACGCCGGCATCGCGTTCTGATCCGTGGTCGTCTGGCTCATGAGCGTTATCGCGTCGGCGAGATCCCCGAGCACCTCCGGGATCTCTTCGCCGGGCAGGAACGAGAGCACGGTCAGAGTGCTTGCCATGAACTCCAGCATGGACGGGGTCGCGTCACCCTGGGGCTTATCGAGGGGCGTTGCCTGCGCGATGCTGTTTTCGATCGCGGTCAGGTTCATGAAGTCGGTCGACTTCGCGTCCGCGAGCGGCGAC
>DASQXU010000465.1:0-12162 GCA_035639555.1 Thermoleophilaceae bacterium | reverse complement strand
GAGGTCCAGGTGCTGATGGACCGCTTGGCCGGTGAGCTTCGGCCAGAGCGGGCGGTGGCGCTGATCGAGGCGGGCGTCGAGCCCCTGCGCGACCTGATCGCCGCGCTCCACCAGAAGCTTCTCGTGGCCGAGATCGAGCGCCAGCGGGCGGCGCGGCCCTGACTCACCAGAGCGCCTCGTGCTCCTCCATCACGCCGTGGCCGGCGGCGAGGCGGAGCCCTCCAGGCAGCTGACCGGCGAAGGTCCCGAACGGCTGTCGGTAGGCGCTTCGCAAGAGCAGGAGGTCGAGCCGCTCCTCGCGGGCGCACCACGGCGAGAACGAGAGCGACCCGCCCCCCGGCAGCTCGACGCCCGAGAGGTCGGGGCGAAACTCGACCGGACCGACCTCGCGCGGCTCGCCCTCCACCCACACCGTGCGCTCGCTCGCCTCCGGGGCGTCGTGTAGCCCGCTCACCAGGTTCCACGCGAGCCGCTCTCCGCCGCCGCCCCGGCCGACGCCGGCCGACCACAGCCACGCGGTCTTGCGGTCGTGGTAGCCCGCGCTCTCGTCGATCACGGCTTCGGCGTCGAGCTCGAGCTCGCGCCCCGGCAGGGCAACCCGCCCGCGAGCGCGGACCCCGCCCTGCTTGCGGGTCCAGGCGTAGGCGGCCCGGGTGGGGGAGACCACCTCCACTCCCGGACCGTCCTCGAGCGCGAGCTCGACCCTGATCTCGGGCCGGCGGAGTCTGAGCCGTCCGGGCTCGAGGCGCAGACCGACCCGACCCGCCCCGGCGCCTTCGCGCAGCGTCCCGTCTGGCGCGGCGATCGCCCACCACCGCCGGGGCAGCGGACCGACCCTGATGTCGGCCGCGCAGATCATGAGCTCCGGCGCGAACACCCCCACGTAGCGCCAGCGCTTCAGCAGCGCCCGGCCCGCGATCAGCGGCATCGGCTCCGGCGGGAGCCTCAATCCGAGGCGCCGGACGCCGCCGCCCCTGGCGGGAAGGGCGGCCGTGCTCAGGCCCCGAGCGCCCGGAGCGTCTTGGCCAGGTCGGACAGCCGGTCGCCGCGATACACCCGGATGCGGTTGAGCGCGTATCGCTGCGACCTGCGCGCGAGGCCCGGGCTCACCGCGAGCGCGCCGCGGTAGCCGGCGCCCTTGACCGCGGCCTGGACGCGTCGATCGTAGCTTCCGGACGGGTAGCAGAAGTTGTACACCGGTACGTGGAACCAGCGGCGGTAGAGGCGCCTCGAGACGGCGACCTCGTAGCGGAGCCGAGAGGGCGGCGCCGCGGTGAGGTCGACGTGCGAGATCGTGTGAGAGGCGAGCTCCCAGCCCGCCGCGATCATGCGCTTCACCATCGCCGGGCTGAGGCCGCCCGACCACTTGAGATTGAGCCCGGCGAGATCCAGGACCGCGGGCCAGCCCATCCGGCGAAGGAGCGGGAAGGCGACCTTGTACTGGCTTCGGTAGCCGTCGTCGAAGCTGAGGACGATCGGCCGGCGGGGGAGGGTCCCGTGGTGGGACCACGCGGCCTCGACCTGCGAGAGGGTGACCGCCTGGAAGCCGTGGCGGCGCAGGAACTCCATCTGGCGGCGGAACCTGCCCGCGCCGACGTACAGGTCACGGTCGGGGATGCCCGCGTAGTCGGATTGAATGAGGTGGTACATGAGCACCGGGACCGGTCCGGTGTGCGGCCGCCAGCCGGGATGCGAGATCACTGCCGCCGATCCGGGGTCGCGCGCGGCGCTTGCCACGGCTAGCGCGGCCGTCCGCCGGGCGTCACGGTGGCGGCCGGAGCCGGAGAGCCCGCCGACCAGCACGCCCACCAAGGCGGCGAGGGCGGCGACGATCGCGAGGGCGACCAGGCGGCGGCGCCGGTAGTCGTGTCGCCGCGCCACCGAACGCCCCGGGCTGTCCGGGTCACGAGCCACGCCGCCAGCGTACCGACCGCGGCGGCGGCGCCGGTGGCCGACCAAGCGCCGGCGGCTGCGGCGCGGTGGCCACCCCGCTGAGGCGCGAAGGCGCCACGCGGCTAGACTGGATTGACTCGTCAATCAGCGAGGGAGGAGAGCGTGCGCGCGGCCGCGGTCCAGCTGAACTCCGCCGAGGACAAGGAGCGCAACCTGGAGGTTGCCGAGCGCCTCACGCGCGCCGCCGCAGCCGACGGCGCCGAGCTCGTCGTGCTCCCGGAGAAGTTCAACGTCCTCGGCACCCACGAGCACTACCGTCGAGGCGCCGAGCCGCTCGACGGGCCGACGGTGCGCTGGGCCTCCGGGCTCGCGGCCGAGCTCGGCATCGACCTCGTGGCCGGCTCCATCGTCGAGCTGCGCGAGGGACGCGACAAGCTCTCGAACACCTGCGTCCACGTTGGCCCGGACGGGGAGGCGAAGGCCGTCTACCGGAAGATCCACATGTTCGACGTGGTCGTCGGGGGGGTCGCGTACCGCGAGTCGGAGTCCGAGGAACCGGGCGAGGAGATCGTGCTCTCCGAGACTGCCGACGGGCTGCCGCTCGGGCTGACCGTCTGCTACGACCTCCGCTTCCCCGAGCTCTACCGCATCCTGGCCGTGCGCGGGGCGCGGGTCATCACGGTGCCGTCGGCATTCACCAAGGTCACCGGCCGCGCGCACTGGGAGGTGCTGCTTCGGGCGCGCGCGATCGAGAACCAGGCCTTCGTCGTCGCCGCCGACCAGGTCGGGGTCCACCCCGAGGACAAGGAGAGCTTCGGAGGATCGATGATCGTCGACCCATGGGGCGTCGTCCTGGCCCGCGCGCCCGACGAGCCGTGCTTCATCTGCGCCGACCTCGACCTCGGGCGCCAGGACGAGGTGCGCGAGACCCTCCCCAGCCTCCGAAACCGCGCGCCGTCCGCCTATCGCTGGCCGGACGAGGTGCGGGTCTGATGGCCACCGCCTCCCGAAGCGCGGCGGTCGACAAGCGGCGCCTGATCCTCGACGCCGCGATTCGCGTGTTCGCCCGCCGCGGGTTCAACCACTGCCGAGTCTCGGACGTGGCGGACGAGGCGGGCGTCGCCTACGGGCTCGTCTACCACTACTTCGACTCCAAGGAGGAGATCCTCAACACCCTCTTCTGCGAGCGCTGGCAGAACATGCTGGACGCCATCGCCGAGATCGACGCACGCCGCGAGCTGGGCGCGCGCGAGAAGCTGCAGACGGTCGCGAACTTCATCATCGACTCCTACCGCCACGAGCCGGAGCTGATGAAGGTGATCATCGTCGAGGTCACCCGCTCCGCCCACTCCTTCGGCCGCCTGCACCTGGAGACGATCAGCGAGGCCTACGCGGGCATCGCCCGGATCGTGGAGGCGGCGCGCGAGGAGGGCTCGTTCCGGGCGGACATCCCGGCGGAGTTCGCCGCGATGTGCTTCTACGGGGCGATCGAGCAGCTGCTCACCGCGTGGATCTTCGAGATCGTCCCTCAGACCGAGGAGGAGTTCGATCGCGCGAAGGCGCTCGTCGTCGAGGCGATCTGCGGCGGACTCGAAGGCGCGCCGACACGCGCGTCCGTGTCTGGTTGAATCCGCTCTCAATGTCGAACGACCTAGTCAAGCGCCTGGCCTGGAGTGGGCTGCTCGCCGGCGTCGGCGCCCTGACCACGATCGTGGCCAACCGCATCGCCGCCGCGATCTGGACCCGCGTCACCGGCGAGGAGCCACCCGAGAGCTGATGGACGCGGAGCAGACCGCACCGAACCAAGGGGCGCCGGGCGACGCCCCGGTCGGCGTCGCAACCGAGGGGGCCGGCCCCACCCCGGCGCCGGCAGGGTCGGCGGTGAGCGACGAGGGCGCGAGCCACGAGCGCCCCGGCGGGGGCTCCGGCTCCAGCAATGACGCCTTCAGCCGCCGGCCCGAGCTGTATGTAGGGGCCGCGTTCGCCGGAGGGTTTGCCGTCGCCCAGATCCTGAAACGGCTGGGAGCATGAACGGCGACGGCATCAAGCCCCCGGAGGCCGCAGAGAAGTCGCTCGGCGACATCGTTTCGGAGGTCTCGGAGAAGGCCTCGCTGCTCGTCCGCGAGGAGGTCGAGCTCGCCAAGGCCGAGGTCACCGAGAAGGTGTCGCGGCTCACCAAGGGCGCCGCGATAGGGGCGGCAGCCGGCGTGTTCATCGTCTTCGGCGTCCTGATCCTTCTTCACGGGCTGGCCTGGCTGATCGACGACGCACTGAACTCCTCGGCCTGGGTCGGCTTCCTGATCGTCGCCGGCGTCCTGTTCATCGTCGGCCTCGTCGCCGGGCTGGTCGCCGCCCGCCTGTTCCGCCGCGGCACGCCTCCCACGCCCCAGCTCGCGATCGAGGAGGCACGGCGCACCCGGCACGAGCTCGAGCGCCAGACCATCGAGCGCGACCAGGTCGGCCGCACGCTCGAGAAGGGGCAGGGCCAGTGACTGCCGCCCGGCCACGCCTCCCAGGCGGCCTACGGGGACGAAACCGGGAGTGGCGCTAGATGGCCGCCGCCGGCCGCTCGCCCGAGCAGATCCGCATGTCGATCGAGGAGACCCGGCGCGAGCTGACCTTCTCGGTCAACGACCTGCGTTCGAAGGTCGCCGAGCTCACGAACTGGCGCCGCCAGCTCGCGCGCAACAGGCGCCAGGCATTGATCGGCGCGGCGGTGGCCGGCTTCTTGATCGGCGGCGGCGTGGCCGCGACGATCGCGCTGATGCGCCGCCGCTAGGGCGGTCTGGCGGCCGGCGCGGCCGGGGGGAGCTCCTCGTCCGGGTGCGCCGGGGCCTCGTCCCCGCGGCGGTAGGCCATCCACTCGCGGAGCGCGATCTGGATCGAGGCGGCCGCGGGGATCGCGATCAGTGCGCCGACGACCCCGAGCAGCGTGGCCCCGAACAAGACGGAGACCAGCACCACGAACGGATGGACCCGGATCGTCCTGCGCTGGATCTGCGGCTGGAGCACGTTGTTCTCGACCTGCTGGTACACGATCGACCAGACCGTCCAGACGATCGTGCTGGTCGGGAAGTCGACGAACAGCGTGACGATCCCGACCAGCACCGCGGCGATCGTGGCGCCGACCAGCGGGATCAGGTCGAAGAAGAAGATGAGCACCGCGAGCGGGGCCGCGAACGGGACGCCGAGGATCAGCAGGACCACGTAGCTCAGGATGGCGGCGATCAAGGCCTGCAGCAGCGCGCCGGCCACGTAGCCACCGACCGCACGGGACATGTGGTTGAGCGCCCGCTCGAGGCGCGCCCTTCGGTCCGGAGGCTGAGTCGCGAGCGCCGAGTCGACCCATCGTCTCCCGCTGCCGAGCAGGAACGCCGTGAGGCCCAGGATGGTCACGAGCTCCAAGATCCGGCTCGCGAGCCCGAAGCCCACGTCGCGCAGGGTCTTTGCCGCCCCGCCGAGCTTCCCGGGCAGCTTGGCGGCCTCCTGCTGGATCTTGTCGGTGAGGTGGTAGTCGTTGTTCAGCTTGCGGAGCGTCCGGTTCCGCTGTACGAACCTCGTCACGTCCCGGGCGTACTTGGGGGCGTTGTGGGCGAGGTTGTTCGCGCCGGTCACCGCCGGGGGGACGATCAGCGCGCCCAGCAGGATGGGGACCAGCAGGAGGCCGAGATAGACGATCGCGATGGCGAAGCCGCGACGCATGTGCCGGTTGAGCGCGTTCACGGGCGCCGACAACGCAACGGCGAGGAACACCGCGATCACCAGCCAGCCGATCGGCTTGCGCAGCAGGTAGAGCAGGTACAGCGCAGCCACGACGGCTACGAGGATCAGGATGATCCTGACGATCGCCTTGGCCGGGGCCTCGACAAGGCTCATATGCGGGCGATTGTCCCCAGGTGGTCGGACAGGGGGTCAGTCAAGCAGCTGGATGGGGATGGAGCCCACGCCGAGGAGCCCGGGTCCCGTGTGGGCGCTCAGCACCGGCCCGATCTCGCTCACGAGCACGGCCTCGCACCCGAAGATCTCGCGGCAGCGATCGATGAGCCGCGCGGCCGTCTCGGGGGCGTTGATGTGCTGCACCGACCAGCCGTCGGCACCGGACTCGTGCCGCTGCCGCGCGTACTCGACCATCCGATCGAACATCCGAGCACTCGTCCTGACCCGCTCCACCGGCGTCATCTCGTTCTCCACGGTCAGGATCGGCTTGACCTTCAGGGTCGAGCCGATCCATGCGCTTGCCGCGCCGATCCGCCCGCCGCGCTTCAGGAACTCGAGGGTGTCGATCGCGAACCACATCTTGAGCGCCTGCCTGGCCTGCTCGGCGCGTCGCTCGACCTCGTCGGCGTCCGCCCCGCGCTCGGCGGCGCGGGCGGCAGCGAGGACGACGAGCCCGAGGCCGCCGGCCGCCGTCCTCGAGTCCACGACGCGTACGCGCTCGCCGTCCTTGCCGTCCCGGGCCAGCGCCTCGGCGGCCTGGCGGGCAGCCTCGGGCGTCCCCGACAGCCCGCCCGAGATGTGGATCGACACGACGTCGTGGCCCTCGGCCAGCAGTGGCTCGTAGACCGAAGTGAAGTCGCCGACCGACGGCTGGGAGGTCGTCGGCAGCGACTCGGCGGCGCGCAGCTCCTCGAAGAAGCGCGGGTAGTCGGTGACCTCGGTCTCGGGCACCTGCCGGTCGCTGCCGAAGACCACGTAGAGCGGGACCACATGGAGGGCGTGCCGCTCGATGAGCGCCGCGGGGAGGTACGCCGTGCTGTCGGTTACGACGGCGACCGGAGGCATGGAGCGCGAGCGTATAGCTTCGCCCGCGGGGGGCGGCTCCCGCCTCGCTCACCGATCGGCCGCCCGGCTTGCCATACGGTCTAGACTCGCGGACGACCGGAGGAGGGATGACCGCGCAGGAGCGAACCGAGATCGAGGCGAAGCTCCGGGCCAGGTTGGAGGAGCTCGCCCGTACCCGTGCCGCCATCCGCCGATCGAGTGATGGCATGCGCAGCTCCGAGCTCGCCCACATCGACAACCACCCTGGCGACACCGGCAGCGAGCTGCACGACGAGGAGGTCGACGAGACCACCGAGATGGTGCTCGAGGACGAGGAGAACCGGATCTCCGAGGCGCTGCGGGCGCTCGGTGACGGCAGCTACGGCACCTGCCGGGACTGCGGCAAGCCGATTCCCGCGGAGCGGTTGCGCGTCGTCCCCGAGGCCGTTCGCTGCATCCACTGCCAGCGGCACTTCGAGGGCCGCCAGCGGCAGCGCACTCCGGCCTAGCGAGAGGACGCTCACGGCCCGAACGCTGGTCACCGGCGCGACCGGGTTCATCGGCTCGCACATCGCGCGAAGGCTGCTCGCCCGTGGGGATGAGCTGCGGCTCGGGGTCGCCCCCGGGGCCGAGACCCGGCTGATCGACGACCTCGACTGCGAGCGCGTCCGCTGCGACGTGCTCGAGCGCCGCACCCTGCGGCGCGCCCTGCGCGGCGTGGAGCGCGTCTTCCACGCCGCCGGGCTGCGGTCCCTCCGGGCGGCCGACCCCGAGCGGCTGTTCGAGATAAACGTGGGCGGCACCAAGGCGGTACTCGAGGAGTGCCTGCGCCCGGGGGTCGAGCGGGTCGTCTACACCTCGTCTGCGGCGGCGCTCGGTCCGGCGCCGCGCGGTGGCGCCGCAGACGAGATCCAGCTCTTCAAGGCGGGCAGGCTCGGAATCCCGTACGTGAACTCCGTCCACGAGGCCGAGGTCGAGGCGTTCCGCCTGGCGGCCAAGCGGCTCCCCGTGGTCCTCGTGAACCCGACGCTCGTGTTCGGCGCCGGCGACCTCCACTTGAGCTCGACCGGGCTCGTCCGGAGCTTCCTCCTGGGCCGCATACCGGTCTACGCGGACGGGCCGTGAACGTGGTCGACGTGCGCGACGTGGCCGACGGGCACGCGCGCGCCGACCGCCACGGGAAGGTGGGAGAGCGATACATCCTCGGCGGGCGCAACTTCACCTTCGACCGCCTGTTCGCCGACCTCGGGCGGCTGAGTGGAGTGGAGCCGCCGATCAAGGTCCCCTCGGCCCTCGCCATGGCCGCCGCCGCTCTTCTCCAGGCGGGACCGGCCTCGCCGCTCACCCCTCAGGAGGTCCGCACTGCGAGCCAGTGGTGGACCTACCGCTCGACCAAAGCGAGGCGGAGCTCGGCTGGAGGCCCCGTCCCCACGAGGAGACCCTCGAGGCCACCGTCGGCTGGCACCTCGAGCGCGAGTACGACGGATCGCCCGCACTCGACGCTCCCAGCAGGTCCAGTACCGGGTCGCGGGCGCGGCGCTCGGCGCGCTCGAGGACGTGGCCGGGGCCGCCGCGCAGCTCTGGCGGCGCGCGGGCGCGGTGCGCCCGTGAGGCGTGGCCGCCGAAGGCCCGGCGAAGCCGGGCCGGTTACGCGAGGCCGGAGGCCGAGAGTTGCCATCAGACCGCGGGGCTGGATGCCCCGCGGAGCTAACCTCAACGCCCTATGGCCATCCTCTATCGATGCAAGGCCCCCACCGACCTCGTCTGCCGCTGCGGAAAGGTCGCCCGGCGCCTGCGCCGGGCCGGCATCGACTTCGACGAGGTCAGGGTCGCGTTCCTCAAGCGAGACCGGCCCGAGGTCGAGGAGCTGACCGGGCAGCGGTGGGTGCCCGTGCTCGTCCACGGCGACGAGGTCATCCACGACTCGCACCGCATCCTCGAGTACCTCGACCGGCTGGAGGAGCAGCGCGGCGCCGCCGGTCGCCCGGCCCCCGAAGGCGCGCGATGACGCGGCTCGCGCGAATCGGCAGGAGGGTGGTGCCCTCGGCGAAGGTCCTGGCCGCGCTCGCCTGGGTCGTGCGCCGCAGCCACGAGGCGTGGAGCCGGCTCAGCCCGCACGAGCGCGGCGAGCTGCAGCGGCTCGTCTCGCAGTCGCGCGGCCGGCCCGCCAACCTCACGGAGCGGGAGCGGCGCGAGCTGTGGCGGATCGTCCGAAAGGCGCTCGGCGTCGGCTGAGCCTCGCCGCCTACTCGAGCCGGTTCTCGAGTCCGAGCGGACGCCGGGCGGGCTCCTTCGGCTCGGGCTCGGCCTCGGGCTGCTCGACCTGGAGTAGGTCCGCGAGCTCGCCGGACTCGAACATCTCGACCACGATGTCGGAGCCGCCGACGAGCTTCCCGTCGACGAAGAGCTGCGGGATCGTTGGCCACCCCGATACCTCCGAGAGCTCTTGGCGGATGCGCGGATCGGGAAGGATGTCGAGCGCCGCGTAGCGCACTCCAAGCGCGTTCAGGCAGGCCGAGGCGCGCGCGGAGAAGCCGCAGGCGGGCTGGTGGGGCGTGCCCTTCATGAAGAGCATCACCTGGTTCTCGCGGATCGCGTTCTCGATGAATTCGCGGATCTCGGCGTTGGTCATTGGCTTCCTCCCGGAGTAGAGGTCTTGATCGAGAGCGCGTGGATGGGGCCGCCGATCTCGTGCTCGAAGACGTCGTAGATGAGCTGGTGCTGCTCCACGCGCGAGAGACCCCGGAAGCGGTCGGACACCACCTCCGCACGGAAGTGGTCGCCACCGCCGGTGAGGTCGTCGACGCTCACCTCGGCGCCGGGCAACGCATTCTCGATGCGGATCCTGAGCTCCTCGGCCGTGGGCATGGCCCGTGACGATAGCGCCACCGGCCAGGCTACAATCGTGGGCGATGGTTGAGCTCACCGACATCGCCGCGACCAAGGTCCGCGAGTTCATGGACGCTCAGGGCACCGCCGGCGAGGTGGGATTGAGGGTCGGCGTCCGCGGCGGCGGCTGCAGCGGCTTCCAGTACGCGCTCGCCCTCGACGAGAAGCGCGAGGAGGACCACGTCTTCGACTCCTCGGGCATCAGGGTCTTGGTCGACCCGGCCAGCCTCCGCTACGTCGACGGGTCGACCGTGGACTACACGGAGAGCTTCATGGGGGCAGGGTTCGAGGTGTCGAACCCGAACGTCGTGTCCTCGTGCGGCTGCGGCTCGTCCTTCCGGGTCGCCGACGAAGACCCCTCCTGCGGCGCCTCCGTCGCCTAGAGCTTCGCCTGACTGAGTCGTCCGGCCGCTCTCCCCCGTCAGACCGGGGCGCTGTCGAGCGACGTCCAGAGGTAGAGGGATGCGAGCGATCGGTGCGGTCGCCAAGGCTCCGCGAGTCGCTCGAGCTCGGCCGCGTCCGGGAGCTCCGGAAGGCCGTAGCGCAGCTTGACCGCCCGGCGGAGCCCGAGGTCCCCGACCGGCAGCACGTCCGGGCGACCGAGATGGAAGATCAAGAACATGTCGGCGGTCCACCGGCCGAGGCCCTTGACGGCGACGAGCTGGGCGGAGACCTCCTCATCGGAGAGCTCGGTCAGCCGGTCGAGCTGCAGCTCGCCGTGCTCGACCCGCGCGGCGAGGTCCCGTAGGTACGCCACCTTGGCCCGTGAGAGGCCGCTCGTGCGCAGCCGCTCCGGGTCGACCGCGAGCAGCTCGCGCGGGGTCGGTGCCCGACCCTCGAAGAGCTCGGTCAGACGCCCGTAGATGCTCCGGGCCGCCTTGGTCGAGAGCTGCTGTCCGACGATCGAGCGCAACAGCGCGCCGTAGGCGTCGGGCGGCCGGCCACGCCGGCGCTCGTTCTCGTCGAGCACGCCGTACTCGGCGATCAGCGCGGCCATCACCGGATCGGCCGAGCGGAGGTGCTCGACGGCCTCCGGGGTGGCGGCCACCGGGTTGGATCGGCTTCCGGCGCTTGGGCGAGGCACGTCGACTCAGCCTACGGGACCGCGCTCGCCGCCGGCCCGGCGCAACCCCCTCCTATAATCCCGCGCTCGCCGCCGCGATGGCCGACTCGGCCTCGCGGTCGGCCCGGGCGCGCGCGATGGGAACGGCCGGTCCGCCCGCCGCCTACCCTCGAGACAGGATGAGTACAGCCCCCGGAACAGCTGAGAAGCCACTGCGCGTGGCCATTGTCGGCTCCGGGCCGGCCGGCTTCTACGCGGCCGGACACCTGCTCAAGAACAAGAAGCGCCCGGACCTCGTGGCCCAGGTCGACATGTTCGATCGCCTGCCCACGCCGTGGGGCCTCGTCCGCGGTGGAGTGGCGCCCGACCATCCGAACATCAAGGCGGTGAGCCGGGTCTACGAGAAGACCGCGCAGCATCCCGAGTTCCGCTTCTACGGCAACCTCGAGATCGGGACCGATCTCACCCACGAGGAGCTGCTCGAGCGCTACCACGCCGTGATCTACGCCGTCGGTGCCCAGACCGACCGGCGCATGGGCATCCCGGGCGAGGACCTGCCCGGGAGCTGGGCCGCCACCGAGTTCGTCGCCTGGTACAACGGCCATCCCGAGTACCGCGACCTCGAGTTCGACCTCTCCCACGAGCGCGCGGTCGTGGTCGGGAACGGGAACGTCGCGGCGGACGTGGCCCGGATGCTGGCGCTCGCCCCGGACGAGCTCGCGACCACCGACGTCGCCGATCACGCGCTCGAGGTACTGGCGCGGAGCGCCGTGCGGGAGATCGTGGTCCTAGGCCGACGTGGCCCGGCCCAGGCCGCGTTCACCAACCCGGAGTTGCTGGAGCTCGGCGACATGCGCGACGCCGACGTCTATGTCGACCCGCGCGACGCCGAGCTCGATCCGCTCTCCCGCGAGTGGCTCGACAGCGACGGCGCCGACATCACGGCCCGCAAGAACGTGGAGATCCTCACGGGGTACTCGACCAGGCCGCCGGGCGGCAAGCCGAAGCGCATCGCGCTGCGCTTCCTGGTCTCGCCGGTGGAGATCCTGGGCGACGACAAGGTCGAGGCGGTCCGGATCTGTCGCAACCGCCTCGCCCCCGACCGCTCCGGCGCCCTTCGCCCACGCCCGACCGACGAGACCGAGACGATCCCCGCCGGACTCGTCTTCCGCTCGATCGGGTACCGCGGGGTGCCGCTCCCCGGCCTGCCGTTCGACGAGTCGCGGGGGACGATCCCGAACGATCGCGGCCGCATCCTCGACCCGGCGTCGGGCCAGCACCGTCGCGGGGAGTACGCGGTCGGCTGGATCAAGCGAGGGCCGACGGGGATCATCGGGACCAACAAGAAGGACGCCCAGGAGACGATCGACCTGTTGATCGAGGACCTGTCCGAGGACCGCCTCGGCACCCCTTCGTCCCCAGACGGCGACGAGCTCGAGGAGCTGCTCCGGGAGCGCAAGCCCGAGTTCGTGAGCTACGCCGGCTGGGAGGCGATCGACCGCCGCGAGCGCGAACGCGGCGAGCCGCACGGAAGGCCGCGCGTCAAGTACTGCACG
>DASQXU010000464.1:0-2430 GCA_035639555.1 Thermoleophilaceae bacterium | reverse complement strand
CTCGTGCTGGCGGAGGTGCTCCTCCCACGAGGGCACGACGAAGGCCTCCACGAAGCGGTCCGGGTCGGTGGCCTCCTGGAAGAGCCCCCAGCGCTCGGCCCCGGAGCGGCGGCGTGACCGGCCGACCGCCTGCATCGCGTCGCGGAACGCCTCGTGGTTCTCCGGCGGCACCCGGTACTCGATCGTCACGAGCACCGGACCGGTTGAGGGATCGCGGTCGATCACGAGCTCGGGCTCGCGCCAGTGCCGCGACGGCGTCAGGTCGAGATCCTCCCCGGAGCGCACGGGATAGCGCAGCCCGAAGGCGACGCCGAGCACCAGCCCACCGGCGACCGCGGTGAACGCCACCTGCACGTCGCTGTGCTCGGCCACGAACCCCCAGGCGACGCTACCGAGGGCCTGGCCTCCCTGCACGACGAGCAGGAACAGGGCCATTCCCCGCGCACGCACCCACGAGGGGAGGATCGTCTGCACGCTGGCGTTCAGCGACGAGACGGTTGCGATCCAGGCGAACCCGGCCGCCACCAGCGCGATCACCGCGACCGGCACCACCGCGAACCAGGCGAGCGCGGCCACCGCGGCCGCGAACACCAGCGACTCCCCGGTGACGATCGCGTTCGCCGAGCGCCGCTCTCGAAGCGACGGAAGGGTCACCGCCCCGAGCAGCGCGCCCACTCCGACGCTCCCGAGCAGCAGGCCGTACCCGCCGGAGCCGAGCCCGAGCCGCGAGTGCGCGGCCACCGGCAAGAGCGCCCAGAGCGAGCTGCCGAAGCAGAGGAACAGGGCGGTGCGGGCGAGCACGGCGCGGAGCCGGGGCGAGCTGCGCGCGTAGCGGGCGCCGGCTCGGACCGCCGCCCCGATCCGCTCCGGCCCGAGCGCGCTCTGGCGGCGCTCCCGCCGCCAGACCGTGAGCACGCCGAGCACGCCGAGGAAGGACGCCGCGTTCGCCATGAACACCCAGCCCGGGCCGGCGCCGGCCACGACGGCGCCGCCGATGGCCGGTCCGAGCGCGCGCGCCAGGTTCACGCTCGTGCTGTTGAGGGCCGCCGCCTGGGGAATGAGCTCGCGCGGCACGAGCTCGGGCTGGATCGCCTGCCAGGTCGGCCGGCGCAGCGCATCGCCGAGCCCGATCGAGAAGGTCAGGGCGAGCAGTGACCAGGCGGTGATCGCGTGGGCCAGCGTGAGCGCGGCCAGCACCGCGGCGCCGACCAGCATCATCGCCTGGCTCGTCATCAGCACCCGGCGGCGGTCGAAGACGTCCCCGAGCGCCCCGGCCGGCAGCGCAAGCAGGACGATCGGAAGGCTGATCGAGGTCTGCACGAGCGCGACCATCAGCGGCGACGGATCGAGCGAGAGCATCAGCCACTGGGCGCCGACCGTCTGCATCCAGGTGCCGACATTCGACACGAGCTGCGCCGTCCAGAGCGAGCGGAACTGGCGGTGGCGAAGCGGCGCCCAGGCCGAGCCGCGCTCGACTCGGGGGGGAGCCCCGCGCCGCAGCGGCGTCCTAGCGCGCGCCCGGGCCGCGGCCTCGCGCAGTGTGGATCGACGCACCCTCACGACATTCGTTTACCCAGCGCTCGCCGCCGGCCGCGGAGAACGGGGGCGAGCGGTCGCAGTAGCGTGCCCTCATGACTCGCGAGGAGCGCGTCCCGCTCGAGGCGATGAGCGCGCTGGCCACCGTGTCCGAGACGGGCGGCGCGATCGTCATGCAGGTGCCGGAGGCGCCCGAGTCTCCGATGCTGAACCGGGTCGTCGGCCTCGGCGTCGACCGGCCGGCGACCCCGGAAGACGTGGACGAGGCGCTCGCCGCGATGGGCGGCGGGTCCACGTTCTACGTGGCGGTGGCCCCAGACGCCCGGCCGGTCGAGCTGTCCGAGTGGTTGCACTCGCGGGGGCTCGAGCCGGGCTGGGGCTGGATGGCGTTTCACCGCGACGTCGTGGATCCCCCGCCTGCCGAGACGTCGCTCCGACTCGTCCCGGTCCACACGCCCGCGGAGGCGGCGGCCTTCGCCCACGTAGTCCGGGTGAGCTACGGCCTTCCGGAGGCAACCGAGCCGCGGATCGCGGGCGCGCCCGGCGCCGACTGGCTGTGCTGGCTCGCGCTGGAGGGTGACGAGCCGGCCGGTGCCGCCGGCCTGTATGCGGCCGAGGGAGTGGCCTATCTCGGCCTCGCGGGCACCATGCCCGAATTTCGCGGCAAGGGAGCGCAGAGCGCGCTGCTCGCGGCGCGCATCCGCCATGCCGCCGAGCTCGGTTGCGATCTGGTAGTGACCGAGACCGGCGAGCGACGCGGCAACCGGCCGAGCAACTCTTACCGGAACATCCTCCGGGCCGGGTTCACCGAGCAGCGGGTGACCGCGAACTGGCTCGGACGTTCGTAGGGACCGCGACGAAGCGCTGGAGTTTCCATAAGCCCGGTTATCGAGC
>DASQXU010000463.1:0-13910 GCA_035639555.1 Thermoleophilaceae bacterium | reverse complement strand
CGAGCCGAACCCCGTGATCAGGACCTTCTTTCCGCTGTTTCTCGCCAGAGGAAGGAGGTGGTCGCTGTTCTTGAGCAGCGTGATCGACCGGTCAGCAACCCGCTGCGCAACCGCTAGGTGGTGAGGGGTGCCGACGACATTGGGCACGTTGGCAACGTCGACGAACGGGTCGCGAATCAGTCCTAGCCTCCACTTCAGACCTAGGATGCGGCTAACCGACCGGTCCAGCCGCCTCTCGCTGATCTTGTGTGTCTTCACCGCGTGGAGCACAGCCGGGTACGCACGAACCAAATCGGCTGGTGCGGGGTCGTTCGTACCTGATCCGGGGGTACACGGGGGGGTAGATGAGCACTGGGCAATCTCGAGCAACTCGTCATCGCCTGCTCGCAACGCATCCAACGCGATCTGCTCCGGGGTGAGGGCCTTCAGAGCGGCCGCGTCAAGGGCATCGGTGACAACCGGGCCGTTGTAGTGAAGCACCCGGCGTAGTAGGCCATTCACCCAAAACCGGCTCAGGCTGGTGATTTGCGAGCCTGTCACCTTCGGGAACAGCAGATGGGTGACCATGATCCGGTCGATTCCTGCCTTCATCGCTGCCTTGAAGGGCGGAACGTTGACCTGCTTCACCTCGGAGAGGGTCTGCGGAGAGGTAGCGACGCTGAAGTCGCTGTTCTCCTTGGCCGCGCCGAAGCCGGGCCAATGCTTGGCGGTCGCGCCCACTCCGTTAGCGGCTTGATTGGTCTGAAAGCCGCGGATCTGAGCCGCGCCGAGATGCGATACGAGCGGCACCCGGTCACCGTAGGCACGGATCCCGTCGGCCTGGTTGAGCGGTTCGACGTTGACGTCGACTACTGGGGCGTTGTCGACGTTGATGCCCATCGCCCGCAGCTCCCGGCCCATGATCCGACCTGCCTGGTGGGCCAGCCCGACGGAGCGCGTCGCGCCTAGGGGCATGTTCCCCGGGAAGACGGCGGCGGGGGAGCCGATTCGGAGGACCTCTCCCCCCTCCTGATCGGTGCTGATGATCATCGGCAGCGCTGCGCCCGCGTGCACCGCCACGCGCTGAATTCCGTTCGAGAGCGTCGCGATTTGCGTCGGGTTCTGGAGGTTGTTGGTCCAGTTGAAGTAGATGATCCCGCCCGGGTGGTACCTCCGGATCAGCTGGGCGATGTTGTCGACGCCGTAGTACTCCCGATTCAGCTTGACCATCGCCGGATCGGTGTCGCGAACGGAGGCTCCGTAGCCGTTGACCTCGAACAGCTGACCAACCTTCTCACGCAGGGTCATGCGCGCGATCGTCCGCGCGATCCACTTCCTCTCGCTGGAATGCGAACGGTGCTTGGATGCGGTCGTCGCGCGGCTGGCAAGCGCCCTCCCGGAGCCAGGCGGCAGAACAGGAAGAGCGACTGCAATCGCGATCAGCAGGAACGCCCCAAGCAGCAACATCCGCAGGGACAGCGACCGCCCCCACTCCGTTCCTCTCAGCATCACGACCCGCCCCCGTCTGATAGTTCTCTCGCGGCCCTGCCCGCAAGCGTGTCAGGCAGTTCGAGCACGGTCAAGCCCCGAAGCCCCTCGCTGATGTCGGGTAGCCGACACCTTCTCGACGCGGCGGCTGAGCGGACGCGTTATGCGGGTTGATCTCGCCGAGATGGCGCCAAGAGTGCTCTGAAACGTCCAGCACGTCGGGTGGGGGTGGACCACCGCTGCACCCCTCCCGGCGCCAGTCGGGGCGGCGGGATTTGAACCCGCGATCTCGGCTCCCCAAAAGCCGCGCGATAACCAGGCTTCGCTACGCCCCGTGGAGCGCGAGTCTAGACTCAGGTTCCCGTACGCAGCCATCCCAGACTGCGGGCACGCGGGGGCCGGCCGCCGCCCGGCGTGGGCGGGCAAGCCCGCGCGACCGCGACCGGTGGCCGGCACGCGAAGCCGGAACGCGCTCGCGGCACCCGGCCTCAGTGGCAAACCGGCGAGATGCCGCCCGAGCAGGCCCGCGCCGACCGTAGAGGCACGGGACTGGGCGGGCTCCCGGGAGGCGGCGCCGCGCGCACAGCGGCCGACGCCACGGGCGGAGCCGACGGGACGGTGGCCAACCAGGCGAACACGCTGATCGTCGCGGCGTGCGTCTGCAGCATCCCGGGCGCCGCCTGCAGGATCGCCGATGACCCGTTCCAGGCACGGGTGCAGCGCGGTCGCTTGTCGCAGGCGTTCCGTTCGGCCCGCTCCGCGTTAGCGCGCGCGAGCCAGTACCAGCGAGGGTCGCGGTCCTCGGCGTAGAGGGCGAGCATCCAACGAAGGTAGACGGCGTCGAACTGCGGCCCCATGTCGACCATCGTCGTGAAGCGCACCAGCGCGCGCTCGGCGAGCTGCTCGGCGCGAGCGCACCACGCCCGCCTACCCGTCACCCGGCAGATGGTCCGGTCCGCGACGATCATGGGGCTCTCGATGTACGGCAAGGTGAGGGAGTCGCGGTCGCTACGGGTGTAGAGGGCATCGACGGCGTTCCACATGTGCAGTTGTCCCCACGCGATGAATCGCCGCGCCGCCCGGAGGTAGCCGGGCCGCCTGGTCAGCCGGTAGAGCCGGGCGGCGAGCAACGTGCCGGAGGCGAGCGACTCTCCGGCCTTGAACGTGTGGTCCGTGTTCCACCAGATCCCGCCCCGCCGGCGATCCCATCCGGCACGCTCGATGAAGCGGAAGGCGCGCCCCGCGTCATCGAGGTACCGGCGCCCCCGCCTGGCCCGGTAGGCGTCGAGGAACGCCAGTCCCCACCAGCCGTTGTCGTCGAACCAGGTGCGCGCGCGCGGGTTGCGCTCGCCCGGGTAGGCGGCATACCCCGGCACCGGTCGCAAGGCCGGATTCCAGTAGCGCTCGGCTCCGCGGGCGAACCGCCTCAGCGCCGCGCGGTTCGCTGCACTCGGGTCGATGATGGCCACCGCGGCGAGCGCCTCGAACTGGGGCACGACGCCCCAGAGGGTCGCCAGTGGGTACTTGCCTGGCGCGTGGAGACGTTCGCGGTACCACCTCCGCCGGGCATCCCACCATGCCCAGGACTGGTGGACGCCCCGCTCCGCAAGCGAGAGGAAGTGCCGCCCCGCCGGGTCGCGCGGGGTCGCCCGGGCCTCCGAGCACGCGGCCACAAGCATCAGCGCGACGATGAGGGCTACTCGGGTGAGACGCATCGACGACTGTGGGCAACAACACAGCCGCGCGGCGGCAGGAGTGCTTCACGGCGCCGGCCGGGCCGGGGCTAGCCGTCCTCGCCGGAGCCTTCCTTGATGTCGTCGGCCACCCGTTCCTTGAACGGCTTGAGCTTCTCGTAGAGCTCGTCCGGTGGGACCTCCTCCTGGGGCTCCGACTCGCCCACGAGCCAGGGGGCCGCCTCCACGGCCGTGCGCCAGGCGGCCTCCTCGGGATCGGTGCCGCCGGCGTCCGCGGCGGCCTCCGCCGGCTCGACCTTGTCCAAGTAGACGTTCGTGTATCGGCCGCGCTGAGCCTCGTGGTAGTCGATCCGGACCCGAGCGCCCTCGAGCTCCTGCGCCCGCTGGCCGATCGGCTCGCGGAACGTCGTGTACTCGTTGCCGTCGGTGTCGCGCACCAGGTAGCGGGTACTGCCGCCGCTCGTCTCGAACGTCTCGACCCGCTCGATCGTGACCACGGCCTCCATGTGGGCCTGGTGCCCGGCGGCGACCGCTTTCATGCGCGCCCGGACGGCACGGTCCGGGCCGGGTCTGCGGCGACGTCCCGCGCTAGGGTGGCGGACAGATGGCTGAGGTTCAGCCGTTCCGCACGCTGCGCTACGAGCCGGCCGCGGTCGGCTCCCTGGAGGCGGTCATCGCGCCGCCGTACGACGTGATCGACGACCGCCAGCGGGCGGAGCTCGCGGCGCGGAGTCCTTTCAACGTGGTCGAGATCGACCTCCCGCGCCCGAACGGCGGCGACCCCTACCTGCACGCCCGCGACACCATGGACGCCTGGCGCCAGCAGGGCGTGCTCGTCCGCGAGCGGGAGCCCGTGCTCTGGGCGCTCGAGCAGGAGTTCGCCGTCCCGGCCGGCGAGCGGCGCCGCCGCCGAGGCTTCTTCGCGCGCGTGCGCGTAGAGGACTACGGGGCGGGGCGCATCCGTCCCCACGAGCGCACCCACCCCGGTCCTAAGGAGGACCGGCTCCGCCTGACCGTGGCCACCCGCGCCAACCTCTCGGCCATCTTCAGCCTGTTTCCTGACCTGGGCGGAGCGGCCGAGGCGGCGCTGGAGCAGGCGGCGCGCGGCGAGCCGTTCGCGGTCGCCGCCGACGACGAGGGCACGGTCAACCGCCTGTGGCGCCTCAGCGACCCCACGACGATCGCCGACCTGCAGGCGGCGCTGGCCGACGCCGAGCTCCTGATCGCCGACGGGCACCACCGTTACGAGACGGCGCGGCTCTACGCCGAGGAGATCGGTGGCGAGGGCGAGCACCGCTACGTCCTGATGCTGCTCTGCGCGCTGTCTGACCCGGGGCTCGCCGTCCTTCCCACCCACCGCCTCCTCTCCGGGCTCGGCCAGCCCGAGCAGCAGGCGATCCGCGACGCTCTGCTCCGTGACTTCGATGTCGAAGAGGTCGACGCCGGCGAGCTCGCCCCGAACGGGGCCGGCGGGCGGGTCCAGTTCGGGTACATGGACTCCTTCCACCGCACCCCATACCGGCTGACCCTCAAGGACCAGGCGATCGCCGACCGGGCCCTGCCCGGCATGTCCGACGCCTATCGACGCCTCGACACCGCGGTGCTCGAGGCGCTGGTCCTGCGCGGCGCGCTCGGGATGAGCGACGACGACATCTCCCACCTACGCGGACTCGACTACTCGAAGAGCCTGGAGGATGCCCGCGCCGCGGTCGAGTCCGGCCGCTACGACGCGGGCTTCTTCCTGCGGCCGACGCCGATCGAGCAGGTCCGCGCCGTGGCCGCCGCCGGCGAGTCGATGCCGCCCAAGTCCACCTATTTCTATCCCAAGGTTCCAACCGGTCTGGTGTTCAATCTGCTCGAGTGACCGTGAAGATCTACACGCGCAAGGGCGACGACGGAAGCACCGGGCTGTGGTACGGCGGACGGGTAGCCAAGTCGAGCTACCGGCCCGAGGCGTACGGCTCGGTCGACGAGGCGGTGTCGGCGCTCGGCCTCTGCCGGACCGCCTGCGAGCGAGACTCGGAGCTGTACGACGACATCCTCCGGATCCAGCGCGAGCTGTTCGTCGTGGGCTCCGAGCTGGCCACCGCGCCGCAGGCCGCGGATCGCCTCGAGCCCGGGGTGTCGCGGGTCAGCCCGGAGATGATCGACCGGCTGGAGGAGGACGTCGATCGCTACATGGCGCACGTCGACCTCCCGCCCAAGTTCGTCATTCCGGGCGGTACCGAGCTCTCGGCTCGCCTCGACAACGCCCGCGCCGCGATACGCCGGGCCGAGCGCCGGGTAACCGCGCTCAAGGACGCCGGCGAGCTGCCGGTGGAGACTGTCCTCGCCTACCTCAACCGGGCGTCCGACGTTCTCTTCGCCATGGCGCGCTTCGCCGACGAGGCCGAGCCCGAGCTGTTCGAGGGGAGACGATGAGAGCAACCGCCCGCCGCGAGAACGGCACCTTCACCCACCACGTCGAGATTCGCTCGCACCAGGTGACCGCCGACGAGCCGGAGGGCCACGGCGGGCACGACGAGGGCCCGAGCCCTCAGGAGCTGCTCGCGGCCAGCCTGGCCTCGTGCAGCGCGATCACGATGGAGATGTACGCGCGGCGGAAGGGCTGGGACATCGGGGACGTCCAGGTGGACGTGGACTACGAGCCGGCCCAACGGGGATCGCCCACCCGCTTCCGCATGAGGGTGCGCCTCCCCAAGGAGCTGCCCGAGGAGCAGCGCGAGAAGCTGATGCAGATCGTGGCCAAGTGCCCGGTGCACCGGACACTCGAGGGCGAGGTCATGTTCGACGAGCAGGTCGAGCTCGTGTAGCGAATGCCGGCGGGACGGCCGGGAAGCGCTCGAGCACCCACTCGGGCCCGGCGGGCTCGCGCCGATAGGAGCGTCCGGCCCGCTTCACGTAGTCGCCGGTGCGGGGGTCGATCGCCAGGTTGGCCTCGATCGGGTAGTACTCGTTGTGCTGCTCGATCAGCTCGTTGACGTAGCTGAAGTCCCATTCCGCCGCCACCGCCCGCCAGCGGCGCTCGAAGACCTCACGCTCCTCCCCGCACTCTCCGGCCAGCCCCTGGTAGGCGCGCTGCAGGTGCGCGGCGTGGATGGTGAGCTCGTCGTGGATCTCCCGAAGCCGCTCCATGTACCTCGGCAGCACCGCCGCGGCGAGGTAGGACTCGAGCGAGCGGCGGCTCCGCAGGCGGCGGCGCGAAAGCGGCCGTCCCCGGCTGGCCTGTGAGGCTTCCATCGCGAAGAAAAGATAGGCGGCGAGGCGAGGCTCGTGCCGCCCGGCGGGGCGGCCCGGCGGCAGCCCGGCGGGCGCGCATCCCCTCGAGGTCGGCGTCGATAATGGGCGGGTGGCCACCACGACCCAGCTCCGCGAGTTGCTGCTCAGCCCCGAGCAGGCCGCCGCCCTCGACGCCCCCGGCTCCACCGACGCGGCGGTGCTCGTGCCCCTGTACCTACGGGACGGCGGCCTGGTTGGGGTCTTCACCGAGCGCCGCGCCGACCTCAGCCACCACGCGGGCGAGATCTCGTTCCCCGGAGGCCGCCAGGACCACCCCGACGAGGACCTCCGCGAGACCGCCCTGCGCGAGGCCGAGGAGGAGATCGGGCTATCGCCGGACGCGGTCGAGCTGGTCGGCGCCCTGCCGCCGACCGGCACGTTCGTGACCGGGTACAAGATCCATCCGTTCGTGGGGATGATCGAACCCGGCCACGCCTGGATCCGGCAGGAGGCCGAGGTCGAGGAGGTGCTCGAGCTTCCCCTCCGCGCCCTGCGCGACGGGTACGAGTCGAAGCGCCTCATCCGCAAGGGGCTGCCGATCAAGACGCCGACTTACACGGTCGACGGCCACCTGGTCTGGGGGGCGACCGCCCGCATCGTCGAGTCCCTCTTGTCGCGGCTCGACCCGGTGCTGTAGGCGGGCCGGCGCCTCCTAGACGTCCTTCTCGATCGGGACGTCGACCATGTTGCCCCACTCGGTCCAGGAGCCGTCGTAGTTCTTCACCTGGTCGTGCCCGAGCAGCTCGTGAAGCACGAACCAGGTGTGCGCCGAGCGCTCCCCGATGCGGCAGTAGGCGATGATCTCGCCCCCGTCGAGCACTCCCTTCGCGCGGTAGAGCTCCTGCAGCTGATCGGCCGGCTTGAACGTGCCGTCCTCCTTGACCGCCTGGGCCCAGGGCACCGAGGCGGCGCCCGGGATGTGCCCGGAGCGCTGGGCGCCCTCCTGCTCATAGCCGGCCATCGCCACGAGCTCGCCGGAGAACTCCTGAGGTGAGCGAACGTCGACCAGGCTCGCGCCGCCGCCGAGCTTCTCGAGGACCTCGTCGCGCCGGGCGCGGATCGACTCATCGGGCCCGCTGACGGTGAAGGTCTGCGGCTCGTAGCTCGGGACCTCGGTGGTGGTCGGACGGCCCTCGGAGATCCACTTCTCTCGCGGGCCGTTCATCAGCCGGACGTTGTCGTGCCCGAAGTACTTCAGGTACCAGTAGGTGTAGGCCGCGAACCAGTTGTTGCGATCGCCGTAGAGGACGATCTGGTGGTCGTTCGAGACCCCGCGGCTGCCGAGGAGCTCGCCGAACTCCTGCGGCGCGAGGAAGTCGCGCTTGACCGGGTCCTGCAGGTCCTTCTTCCAGTCGAGGCCGATCGCGCCTGGGATGTGAGCCTCGGCATAGAGGGCGGGGTTCTCGTCCACCTCGACGATGCGAATGGAGTCGTCGCCGAGGTGATCCTCGACCCACTGAGTCTCGACGAGCACGTCCTTTGCGTAGTCGGCCACTTCTGCCACCTCCGAATGATTTGCGGGAATCCCGGCCAGGCTTCTCCATTGTTATCAACCCGCCGGCCTCGCCCGGGCGGCGGCCCGCCGCGCGCCCCGGCGCGGTCTATCCTCCCGCCTCATGCAAGGCGCGCCGCCCAGGCCGCTGCCGCGGCGTCCGCCTGAGCCGCTCGACCCGCCCGCCGCCGTCGCTCGAGTGGGTCGCCGGCTGCCAGAGCTCGATGAGCCCGCCGCGCAGGCCCTCGCCCTGGTGCAGCTGGCCGGCCGCTCGCGCGAGCAGGCGGCCGCCGAGCTCGGGCTAGCCGGCGAGGAGGTTGGAGCGGCCCTGGCGCGGGCGCGCAAGGCCCTCCGCCGCGCGGACCACCCGCTGCCGGGCAGCGGCTGGTGCGAGCGGGCCGAGCGGATGCTCTCGGACGATATGGACGGCGCGCTCGAACCACCCGGTCCGGCGCGGCTCGAGGTTCACCTCCGCAACTGCCCGCGCTGCGTCGAGCACGAGCGCTCCCTCGCCGAGGCGCTCGAGCGCCTCGCGGGTGAGGGGAGTCGGCCCGCTCCGGCGGCGAAGCCCGCGCCCGAGGCGACGGCGGAGCCCGAGCCGGCTCCGGCGACGGAGCCCACGCCGGCGGCTGAGCCCGCGCCCGAACCGGAGCCCGCGCCAGCTGCTGAGCTCGAAGCGGGGCCCGCCACTGAGCCCGAGCCCGCCACGGAGCCGGAGCCCGCGCCCGAGCCCACGCCGGCGGCTTAGCCCGCACCCGAGGCGGAGCCCGCCACGGAGCCGGAGCCGAAGGCGGACGGCGAGCCCGCGGCCGAGCCGAAGCCCGCGCCCGAACCAGAGCGCGCGCCGGAGCCGGACCGCGCAGCCGTGCCCGAGGCCACGGCCCCACTGCCACCCGTGCGAGCCGAGACCGCGGAACCGCCCCCCGCGGCCCGCGCCCTCCAGCGCGCCGTCTGGAACACCCTCTTCGTGATGGCCGTCGCGCTGGCCGTCGCCTCGCTGGTTCTGACCGCGGTCGGCATCACCGACGCGCTGTAGGGCCGAGCACCCGGTCCACCGCCGCACACATGGCGGCCAGCCACCGGTCGGGGTCGGCGGGGTCGGTCTCGACCACCGCTACCGGCATGTGGTACGTCGCCGCCGCCTTCCGCACGATCGACGTCCCGTGCTCGAGCCGGCGCCGCGGCACCCACCCGGCCGCCTCGTAGACGAAGCCGCGCACGGGACTGTCGACCAGCCGCCCGAGCAGGCTCTCGAGCCGGGGCCCGTGAATCGCCGCGATCACCTCCGGCTCGTCCACCGCCATGCCCATGAGCCAGCAGATCACGCTTACCCCCTCGATCAGGGGCAGCAGCGTCGAGAGGCGGTCGGGGTCGGCCAGCGCGGCCTGGGCGCCGGTTGACTCGATCGCAGAGAGAGCCTCGGGCCGCCGGGTCGTGCCGCGCGCCGCGTGGCCGTCCGCCACGAGCTGCCGGGCCAGCTCGCGGCCGCGGCAGCCGCAGCCGACGATCAGAACACGCGCCACCGGCCGGGGGCGTCAGCTTCGTCCGCGGTCGCGGCGGTAGCGCGCGAGCTGCTCCTCGCGCCAGCGCTCGTCCTCCTCGACCCGCTCCCGGACCTCCTCCTCGCTGAGCTCGGGCCGGCCAGAGGCGCGGCGCCGGACATTCTGGGCCTCGAGCATCTGCTCGACATCCTGGAGCTCGAGCTCGGCCTCGAGCTCGGGCGACCGAGTAGGGCGCCAATCGACCTGAGCCGCCCCCGACCCTGGGTACCACCTGCCGAGCGCGTAGAAGATCAGGAAGACGACCAGCAGCGCTCCGGCGATGAAGACGCCGAACTGGTCCACCCGGCGAGTGTACGCTCAGGGGCGCGGCGTGATCGACTTCGAGCTGACCGAGGAGCAGCGGCTGGTCCGGGAGACCGCCCGCGAGTTCACCGACCGGGAGATCGTCCCCCGGGCCCGGGAGAACGATCGCAAGGAGCGCTTCGACACCGAGCTGGTGCAGATGATCGCCGAGATGGGCTTCCTCGGGGCGATCGTGCCCGAGGAGTACGGCGGCCGCGGCATCGACTACCGGACCTACGGGCTGATCGTCGAGGAGGTCGGGCGCGGCGACTCGGCGATGCGGACGGTCGTCTCGGTCGTGACCTCGCTCGTCTGCTCGTCGATCGCCCGATGGGGCAGCGAGGATCAGAAGCGGCGCTGGCTTCCCGACCTCTGCTCCGGGGAGGCGCTCGGCTGCTTCGGCCTGACCGAGCCCGACACCGGGTCGGACGCGTCGAACCTAAAGACGCGGGCCGAGCGGGTCGACGGCGGCTGGCGGATCACCGGCGCCAAGATGTGGATCTCGCTCGGCAACTACGCGAGGCTCGCGCTGATCTTCGCCCAGACCGAGCCCGAGGGCGGGCATCGCGGGATCGCGTGCTTCCTCGTCCCCACGGACTCCGAGGGCTTCTCGTCCCAGGAGATCCACGGCAAGCTTGGGCTCAAGGGGGCGGACACGGCGGAGCTCTCACTCGACGGCGTCGAGGTCCCCGACGACGCGCTCATGGGCGAGGTCGGCGACGGGTTCAAGATCGCGATGAGCGCGCTCGACTCGGGCCGGTTCAGCGTCGCCGCCGGGTGCGTCGGGATCTGCCAGGGCTGCCTCGACGCCTCGATCTCGTACGCGAAGGAGCGTCAGCAGTTCGGGCGCTCGATCGCCTCGTTCCAGCTCGTGCAGGAACTGATCGCCGACATCGTCGTCCAGACCGAGGCCGCACGCGGACTCGTCTGGCGGGCGGCCTGGCTCAAGGACACCGGCCAGCCCAACACCGCGGAGACCTCGATCGCCAAGCTCTATGCGACCGAGGCGGCGGTCGAGTGCGCCAACCGGGCGATCCAGGTGCACGGGGGCTCGGGCTACGTCGACGACTATCCGGTCGAGCGCTACCTGCGCGATGCGCGCGTCACCACCCTCTACGAGGGGACCTCGCAGATCCACAAGCTGATCATCGGTCGCGCTGTGACCGGCGTGAACGCGATGGCGTAGTGGACGCCTCGCTGCCGGTGCTCTCCGAGAGGCGCGACGCCGTCGGGATCGCGCGGCTCAACCGGCCCGAGTCCCGCAACGCGCTGTCGGCCGACCTGATGGAGGGGCTCGCCGGCGTGCTCGAGGCGTGGGACACCGAGCCGGAGGTGCGTTGCATCGTGGTGGCCGGCGGCGAGGACGTGTTCGCCGCCGGCGGCGACATCAAGTCGATGGCCGCGCGGAGCTTCCAGGACGCCCTCGTCACCCCGACCGCTCGCTTCTGGCCCCGGCTCGCCGCCGTCCGCACGCCGCTCGTGGCCGCCGTCTCCGGCTACGCGCTCGGCGGCGGCTGCGAGCTCGCGCTGGCCTGCGACATGGTCGTGGCCTCGGAGACGGCGGAGTTCGGCCAGCCCGAGATCACGCTCGGGATCATCCCGGGCGGCGGCGGCACCCAGCGGCTCACCCGGATCATGGGCAAGCAGCGGGCGATGGAGCTCGTGCTCACCGGCCGGCGGATCGACGCCCGCGAGGCCTACGCGCTCGGCATGGTCAACGCGGTCGCCCCCCGCCGGCGGTGGCTCGAGCAGGCCATCGAGCTTGCCGAGGTCGTCGCCCGGCGTCCGCCGCTCGCGGCGCGGTTGGCCAAGGAGGCCGTGCTCGCGGCCGACGAGACCCCGTTGGCCAGCGGGCTCCAGTACGAGCGCCGCCTGTACGAGCTCGCGATGGGCACCGAGGATCGGGTCGAGGGCATGCAGGCCTTCATCGAGAAGCGGAAGGCCGAGTTCAAGGGCCGCTAGGCCCGCGGCGCGGGCGGCTCGAAGGGGCGGACCGAAATGCCGACGGTTGGACGCTCAGCGTGTCTACGGACACGGTAGACGTCCAACCGACGCAGAGGCAGATCCGCGACCCGCCCGCCTAAGATGGCGCGCCGTTGGCCTCGGCCTCGACACCCAGCGTCCTCGGCGTCGTCGGCGCCGGGACCATGGGCGCCGGGATCGCCCAGCTCGGCTGCGCGGCCGGAATGAGGACCCTGCTCTACGACCCCGTCCCCGAGGCGCTCGAGGGCGGCGCCGCCCGCGTGCGCGATGGGCTTCGGCGCTGGACGGAGAGGGGACGGGTCGGCCCGGAGGCCGAGCGGCTCCTCGAGACGGTCCGAGCCCTGGATGAGCTCGCGCCCTCCGAGCTCGTGATCGAGGCCGCGCCCGAGCGCTTCGAGCTCAAGCGGGAGCTGTTCGAGCGCCTCTCCGAGGCCTGCGGGGCGGAGACCGTGCTCGCCAGTAACACCTCGTCGATCCCGGTCACCTCGTTGGCCGGCGCGTCCCGGTGCCCGGAGAACGTGGTGGGCATGCACTTCTTTAACCCGCCCCCGCTGATGCGGCTCGTGGAGGTGATCGCCGCCGACCAGAGCGGCGAGCGCGCCCTCGAGGTCGCGAACGCGACGGGCGAGGCGATGGGCAAGCGGGTGATCCGGGCGGCCGACGGCCCCGGGTTCCTGGTCAACCGCTGCGGGCGCCCGTTCGCCGCCGAGGCGCTCCGCCTCCTCCAGGAGCGGGTGGCGGACCACGAGCAGATCGACCGGATCTGCCGCCTCGAAGGCGGCTTTCGAATGGGGCCGTTCGAGCTCATGGACCTGGTAGGCATCGACGTGGGGCTCGAGGTCGCGAAGTCCTTCGCCGAGCTCTCGTTCGGCGAGCCGCGCTGGCAGCCGAGCATGCTGGCGGCGCGGATGGTCGCGGCGGGCCGGCACGGGCGAAAGACCGGGCGCGGCTGGTACGACTACGGCGCGGACCCGTACCGCCCCGACGACCCGGAGCCGCTTCAGCCCGGCGGAGGCGACGGCCGCGTGGTGGTCATCGACGGGCACGGCAGACTCGCGCGCGAGCTGCGCGAGCGCGCGCTCGCCGCCGGCTTCGACGCTCGGGGGCCCGGCACGCTGCAACGCGCCGACCCCGAGCTGCTGGTGGACGCCTCGGTGCCGGCCGACAGCGGAGGGGCGGCCTCGGGCGGCTTGCCAGTCCTCGTGGCCTGCGCCGACCGCTCGCTCGCCGCCCGCGGAGCGCCCGACGCGGTCGGCTTTCACCTGCTGCCCCCGCTCTCCGACGTGCGTCTAGTCGAGCTGACCCGCCTCCCGACCACGCCGGAGCGGAGCGCGGCGGCGGCCGAGCGCTTCTTCGCCGCGCTCGGCCTCCACCGCGAGTGGGTCGCGGACGCGCCGGGCCTCGTGCTCGGGCGCATCGTGTGCCAGCTCGTGAACGAGGTCGCCTTCGCGCTCGGCGAGGGCGTCGGCTCGGCGGAGGACGTGGATGCCGGGCTCGAGCTCGGGCTGAACCACCCGCGCGGCGCGGTCGCCTGGGCGGAGGCGATCGGGCTCGACCACGTCCTGGCCGTGATCGACGGCCTGTATGCGGAGCGGCGGGAGGAGCGCTACCGCGCGGCCCCGCTTCTCCGCCGCGCCACCTCGCTCGGCCGTAGCCTCTCCGGCTGATGGCGACCGCCGACCTCACCGTCATCGCGCTCGGGCGCGCGGAAGCCGGCGCCAGCGGGTACATCGCCGAGATCCAGCGCCGCCTGGCCGCTCAGGACCGCGTGCGCTACCGGCTCCACGCCATGGGGACCGAGCTAGAGGGGAGCACCGGCGACATCCTCGCCGTCGTCGGCGAGCTCCACTCCGTGCCGTTCGAGCGGGGGGTTGCGCGCGTCTACACGGTGCTCAAGCTCGACGAGCGCCGCGATCGCCCCGACCAGACCCTCGACGACAAGGTCCGCTCCGTCGAGGAGCGGCTGCGGCCGGACTAGCGGACCTTGGCTCCCGTGGCCCGGGCCAGCGCGGCCCGGGAGGTCCGCTCGCGCAATGAGTCGCGGATGAGCGCCCGGGTGGCCAAGCCGGCCGCGCGCGGGTTGTGGTGGGTGGCGGCCGACTGAATCCCCGAGAGATCCCTCTGGAGCAACCCGAGCGCCCCGACCAGGCG
>DASQXU010000462.1:0-15607 GCA_035639555.1 Thermoleophilaceae bacterium | reverse complement strand
CGGGCTGGTGGAGGTCGCGCCCGGATTCCGCTCCATCCTCGTGAGCTACCGGCCGGAGGAGCTCGCCGTGTCCGACCTCCTCGACCACCTGCAGGCAGTCCACACGGAGCTCCCCGCCGAGCGCGAGCGCCAATGGCGGGGCTGGCTGAGATGCAGTTCGCGTTCGAAGTCGGGTCGCTGATCGGCAGCTACCGCATCGTCGAGGTGGTCGGCCGAGGCGGCATGGGCGTGGTATATCGCGCCGAGCAGCCTTCTCTCGATCGGGAGGTCGCAGTCAAAGTGATGGCCGAGGCGCTGTCGCGCGACGAGCGCTTCCGCCGTCGGTTTGTCCGCGAGTCCCGTCTCGCCGCCTCGATCGACCACCCGCACGTCCTCCCGATCTTCGAAGCCGGTGAGCAGGCGGGTGCCCTGTTCATGGCGATGCAGTTCATCCCGGAGGGGGATCTGGGCCGCCTGCTGCACGCTGGTCGTCTCGAACCGGCGCGCGCGGTGGCGCTCGTGCGCCAAGTGGCCGCTGCCCTTGACGCGGCGCACGCCCGCGGGCTCGTCCACCGAGACGTCAAGCCCGCCAACGTGCTCATCGCGCGCGGCGCAGGCGACTGGCACGCGTACCTCACCGACTTCGGTATCAGCGCGCGCCACGGTTCCCACAGCGGCCTGACCGGCAGCGGCGGCTGGGTTGGCAGCGTCGACTACGTCGCCCCCGAGCAGATCGGGGACGCGCCGGTTGACGGTCGCGCGGACGTCTACTCGCTGGGCTGCTTGTTCTACGAGGCGCTGACCGGAGAAGTTCCGTTCCCGCGGACGAACGAGGTCGCGAAGCTCTGGGCCCAGATGCGGGACGAACCACCGCCGGTCTCCGCCAGGCCCGGTGTGCCGCGGGAGCTAGATCAAGTCCTTGCCCGCGCGATCGCAAAGGACCCGGGTAGCCGCTACCAGTCGGCGGGGGAGCTGGCAGCGGAGGCGTCGGCGGCGCTGAACGCGGCAGCCGAGCGCCATGTCGCGGCGCCTCTCGCGCGACGGGCGACGCGGCTGGCGCGAGCGCCCGGCCGGATCTCGAGGCGGCGGTTGGTGGTTGCCGCCGGGTGCGTCGCCGTTCTCGGTGGCGCCGTAGCGCTCGCCGTCGCGTTGAGCGGGGAAGCCCACGCCGCACACGGAGTCGCGCGACCGCGCCCGGTTGGGATAGTCGATGGCGCGCCGATTCCAGTCGGCAACGAGCCGATGGCGCTGGCGGGCGGGGGCGGTCGCGTCTGGGTCGCGAACACGGGCGACAACACCGTGTCGGTTATCGATCCGCACACGAACTCGGTGACCGGGCCCGCGATCAAGGTTGGCGAGGAGCCGCAGGCGATCACCCTGGCAGGAGGGTTCGCGTGGGTCGCCAACCACGCCGACCGGACGGTTACGCGGATTGACGAGCGATCTCGCCGCGTCGTGGGCAAGCCCGTCCGCGTGCTGGGCGGGCCCTACCAGCTGGCGCCCGCCGGGCGCTACGTCTGGGTCGCGAGTGAGGCTCCCGGCGCGCTCAGCGCGATAGACACCCGCACGGGGCGGCTCGCGAGCGCGCCCCTCCGCCTAGGAAGTGGGCTCGGCGGTGGGTTGGCAGCCGACCGGAACACCGTGTGGGTTGGGTTTTTCATCCGGCGCGCCGTGCAGCGAGTGGATGCCCGCACCAGCCGGCCATTCGGGCGGCCCCTCACGGCGGGTGGCCATCCGGAGGACGTCCTGCTGACGCCGGGACTCGTGTGGCTCGCTCTCGGGGCGGACCACTCGATGGCGCGCCTCGACCGCCGTTCGGGAAGTCTGGTTGGAGCCCCGATCCGCGTCGGCGAGTACCCGATCGCGCTGGCGAAAGGACGCGGCTCGGTGTGGTCGGTTGACCGCACGGACGCGCTGTACAGGCTCGATCCCCGATCGGGCCGGTCGCTCGGCCGGCCGGTACGGGTGGGAAGCGGCCCGTTGGATGTCGCGGTCGCCGACGGGAGCGTGTGGGTGGCGAACGAGGAAGGCAACAGCGTGACGCGCGTCCTGCCGACCCCCCTCCGAGGCTCGCGATGAACCCCTGGGCTGAGCCCCCTGAGCGTTGCCTCTTGCCGCTGTCTCCCCCGCGTCGAGCGCTCTCACTCTTGGCCGCACTGCTGATCGTCAGCGCGCTGGCCTGGATGCCGGGCTGCGGCTCCTCAACACATCGGCCGGTGCGGGCGGGGGTCGTGTTCGGGAGAGCGATCGAGGTCGGAGACAGCCCCGACGGCATGACGTTTGGCGCCGGCAAGCTATGGGTCGGCCTGCTCGGCAACAACACGGTCGTAGAGATCGACCCCCACGCAGGGAGGGTCGTCGGCCGCCCGATCAAGGTCGGGGGCTATCCGCGCTGGTTGGCGTTCGGACACGGATACGTCTGGGTCAGCAACTACGACAGCGGCACGCTCTCCCGCATCGACCCGCGGACCCGCCGGGTGGTAGGCAGACCAATCCCGGTCGGACGGAACCCTTGCCAGGCAGTCGTCATCGGCAACACCGTCTGGGTGCCCGACTACGGCGACCACGCCGTGGTCGCAGTCGACGCGCGCAGCGGCAAGCGCCTAGGACGGCCGATCCGCGCGGGCCGAGGACCGTGCGGGGCGGCGGCAGGCGCGGGCTACCTGTGGGTCTCGGATGTCAGCGGCGGCACCGTCCTGCGGATCGACCCGCGCACGAAGCGCGCGGTCGGCGCCCCGATTCCGGCCGGGCGTCAACCCTTTGGGATCGCGTTCGGCGCCGGAGCGGTGTGGGTCTGCGCGGCCGCCGAAGAAACGGTCAGGCGGATCGATCCCCGCACGGCCCGCGTCACGCAGCGCTGGACGCTTGGGAAGGGCCCGGATTGGCTCGACGCGACTCCGCGCGCCGTCTGGGTGCCGGTGTCTGGGGCAGGCAGAGTGACCCGGATAGACCCGCGCACGAACAAGATCGTCGGGCGGCCGATCCGGGTCGGTGGCGGCCCCGACCGCGCGCTCGAAGCCAACGGCATAGTGTGGGTCGCCGACTTCCACGGCACTACGGTGAAAAGAATCAGACCCGGCTGACCGTGCGGAGAGGTGTAGCGGCCACGCACCTGACCGCTCGGTTGGACGTCCGGCGTGTCCATAGGCCCACCAAGCGTCCAACCGTCCGGGCGCCCCGGGCACTGACCGCTCAATTCCCCCGGCGCGCGCCGATCGCGAGCGCTACCGCCCGCGTTCGGATCCCGGTCTCCGGACGGCGCCGATTCGCTCGGGGACGCGAGGGCTCGGTCTCCCGCCGACCCAGAGCGCCGTGACCAGCAGACCGGCCGCGCCGAGGATGGCGACCACCGTGAAGCTCGTCCTGATGCCGCTGATGAAGGCCGCCCGGGCGAGCGACTCTAGGCGCGCCGCGTCCTCGGGGAACCGCTGCACGACTTGCTCGGCGAAGCCGGTGGTCGCGACGAGCCCGGTCACCGCGTGCTCCTGACCCGCGGTGAGCAGGCCGGCCAAGCGATCTTCGTGCACGCGGGCGTGGCTCGCCGCGGTGAAGACGGCGGTGGTGAGCCCGAGGCCGACCGAGCCGCCGACGAGCTGGATCATGAAGAGGATGCCGCCGGCGAGGCTTCGCCGAGCGGGGCCGAGCGCGGTGACCCCGGCGGTCGTCGCCGCGGACACGAACAACCCGATCCCGAGGCCGAGAAGCGCCAGGCCCGGCACGAGCGGCGGGTACCGCGACTGCCCGAGGGTCGCCGCGAGCAGCAGGATCCCGAGCGCCATGGCGCAGGCGCCGGCCGACGTGACGACCTTCGGTCCGAAGCGAGCGTACAGAGGGCCGGACGCGAAGGAGAAGACGGCGGAGACCCCCATCAGCGGCAGCAGCGCCGCTCCAGTTGCGAGCGCGCTGTACCCGAGGATCTCCCGCAGGAACACCGGCAGGTAGAGCGGCGCGGCGAACGAGCTTGCCGACAGCAAGAGGATCGCGAGGCCGACGCCGGCGAACTCCGGGTTGCGCACGACATCGGGAGGCACCAGGGCGTGCGCCCGGGCGCGCCGTTCAACGGCCACAAACGCCCCGATGAGCATCGCGAAGGCGCCGATGAGCAGAGCGATTCGCGGGTCGCCGAAGCCCCAGTCGTTGCCCTGGTCGAGCGCGAGGAGCAGTGAGAGCAGCCCCAAGGACAGGGTGAGGATGCCTACGTAGTCGATGCGCTCCCGATACGGCGTCGGCGGTGGCGGATGGACCTTCGCCCAGGTGACCAGCGAGGCCACGGCCGCGATAGGCAGGTTGAGGAACAGGATCCACCGCCAGCTCGCGAGGTTGACCAGAAAACCGCCAAGCAGCGGCCCGAAGGCGCTGCCGATCCCGCTGACGCCGATGATCAGCGCGCCCGCCAGCGCCGCCCGACTCTCGCCGAGCGCGGCGTAGGTCAGCCCCAGGATCGCCGGCCACATCATCGCCCCGCCGATTCCCATCAGCGCCCGCGCACCGATCAGCCAACCGTTGTCCTGGGCGGCGCCGCCGGCGACGGAGAAGGTGGCGAAGATGGCCGTGCCGGTAAAGAAGATCCGCCGCCGCCCGAAGACGTCGGCGAGCCGGCCGCCGGTCACGATGAAGACCCCGAACACGAGCGCGTAGGCGCTCATGACCCACTGCACGCTCGGTACGTCGGCATTGAGGTCGTGCTGAATGCTCGGCAGCGCGACGCTCAGGGCCGAGAAGTCGTTGGCGATCACGAGCACGGCCAGCGCCATGGCCGCCACCGCCATCAGGGTGCCGGGCGCGATCGGTTCGGTCCGTGCCGACATCCTCAGGGCCGCCACCGGCAGAGCAGGTGGGTATAAGGGCGGCCGTCGAGTCTACGTTCCAGCTCGGTGAGCGAGAGGACCGGTTCGAGCCCGTACGGCTCGGGGACCGGCGCGACGCGTTGGACGGCTCCGAACGTGCCGCGCAGCTGGTCGAGGAAGCCCTGGGGGTGGGTGCCGAGCCGGCGGAGCCGCTCCGGCCCGAACTCGAGGACGACGTCCAGCGGCTGCGCTCCGAACAGCGGCCGGAGACCGGCGACGACCTCCGGCTCGGCGCCCTCAACGTCGATCTTGACCACGCGCGGGACGACACCTAGAAGCGAGCAGAGCTCGCCCGCGGACACGATCAGGACGCGTTCGGCAGGTCCGCCATCGGCCCGGCGGACCATGCTGTGGCCTCCCGCGTTGTCGGCGTCGAGCGCGAGCGTCCGCCATTGCCGACCGCGTCCGGCCCCGAGCCGCAGCGGGATGACGTTGCTCGCCCCGTTGGCCCGGACGTTCTCGGCCAGAAGCCTGAAGTTGTCGATCTCGGGCTCGAGCGCGACCACCACGCCGGACGGGCCCACCGCGCGTGCCGCCTGCAGCGCGGACCAGCCGATGTTGGCCCCGATGTCGAGAACGCAATCGCCGGGGGAGAGGAGGTCGGCCATCAGCGACTCGACGTCCAGCTCGTGGCTCCCGCGGACCGCGAGTCCGAGGGAGTCGTGGGGATCGACGGTCATGCGCCAGCCGTCGATCTCGTGCGTTCGACCGATCAGCGGGAGCACGACGTGGCCGGCCAGGAGCCGCCGCAGGCGGTCGTCCTGCATAAGCCTCAGCCGGCTGGAGGCGGCGACGACAGCGGGGCGGAGGCCCTGTCGCACCCGCCGCAGCACGTATGTCACGGGCGCCCCGCGGCGGCGACCACTCTCCCCCTGCGGCGCGGCGACGGCGAGGCCACCATCCTCACGAGCCTACATCGCGAGATCCACCGGGAGGGTGAGCAATCCCTAGACCCGGGTGGTCTTCCCGCTCCGCCGCGCACGCCCGACGATCGTCGGTGGCCGTGCCTACCGATCCGGCCGGAAAGGAGCGGGCCATGAGATGCCCAATCACCAGGGTCGTGCCAGTTGGCTTGGCGACGGTCCTCGCAAGCCTCGTGCTAGCGGGGACGGCTCTAGCGGCGGCGCCGTCGAACGATACGTTCGCGAACGCCACCGCGATCTCGTCGCTGCCATTTAGCGACACCGTCGACACGACTGGGGCGACGACGGACAGCGACGACAAGGCGGCCGGCGCTGCGTGCGGGGTGAGTGGCCAGGGCCCCACTGAGCTGCACTCGGTCTGGTACGACTACACGCCTTCGTCCAACCAGACCATCAGCATCGACACGTCGAGTTCGGACTACGGGACAGGCGTTGCGGTGCTCACCGGCTCACCCAGCGGCTTCTCGAGCGTCTGGTGCTTCCGCGGCTCGAGCCGGGTCCCGGTCTTGGCGGGCCAGACCTACCACATCGTGGTAGTCGACTTCTCCGCCGGCACCGGGGGGACACTCCGTCTGTCGGTGTCCGAGATCGCGCCGCCCGAGGCCCACTTCACGATCGATCCGTTTGGCGGCTTCGATCCACGGACCGGCGTTGCCACGGTGAGGGGCACGGCGAGCTGCTCCTCGGGTGCCTACGCCTTTGGGTATCTGAGCCTGGCTCAGCCGGTTGGTGCCGGTCGCCTCGCGACGATAACCGGCTCGGGCTATCCGTACATGCCGACCTGCGACGGTTCGACGCATCCGTGGTCTGCCGAGGTGCGGCCAGCCAGCGGCAGGTTCGTGGGCGGCCATGCGAACGTGTCGGCGTACTTCTATGCCTGCAACATGTTCGAGTGCAAGGTCGATAGCGCCCAGCAGGAAGTGACCCTGCGGAGGTAGAGGCGCGGTGATCCGGCGGGACTGCGCTCGCCTTGGCTGCCGCAGTCCCGCCGGCGCCGCTCCCGCTCAGGCCGGGCTCTGCGTCGGCGCCGACGACCGCTCGGCGGCCGCCGCCCGCTCGGTCTCGCGGTCTCGGAGCTCCCGGCGGAGCACCTTGCCCGTGACCGTCTTCGGGAGCTCCTCGATCACCTCGACCTGGCGCGGATACTTGTAGGCCGCCATCCGCTCCTTGCAGAACCCGATGATCTCGTCCGGCCCGGCGCTCTGCCCCGGCTTGAGGCTTACGAAGGCCTTGACCGTCTCCCCCCGGTACTCGTCCGGGACGCCCACCACCGCGGCCTCGCGCACCGCGGGGTGCTCGTAGAGGACATCCTCGACCTCGCGGGGCCAGACCTTGTAGCCCGCCGCGTTGATCTGGTCCTTCTTGCGATCGACGATGTAGAACCAGCCGTCGTCGTCCATGAACCCGACGTCGCCCGTGTGCAGCTGGCCGCCCGGAATCGCGTGCTCGCTCTCCTCGGGCTTCTCCCAGTAGCCGGGCACCACCTGGGGCCCGCTCGTCACGAACTCGCCAATCTCACCGGGCGGGAGCTCGGCACCGTCGTCCCCGACCACCCTGACGATCGTGTTGAACGTCGGAACGCCGACCGACAGGGCGCCCGTCCGCTCGTCTACCGGGCTGTGGTGCTCGAGCGGGGTGGCGTGCGAGGGGGACGTGGTCTCAGTGAGCCCGTAGGCGTTGTGGATCCAGGTCTTAAAGCGCCGCTCCCACGCGTCCGCCGTGGCCGGCGGGATGGGGGCCCCGCCGCTGTACACCTTGCGCAGCGACTCGAGGTCCTCCGTCTCGAGCGACTCCTCGTTCATCAGCGCGATGAAGACGGTGATCGCGGCCACGGTGAACGTCGGGCGCCAGCGGCGGACGAGCTCGACGGTCGACCGCGGGTCGAACCGGTAGCCGAGCACCATCGGCGCCGGCAGCAGCAGGCCGAGCCCGATGTGCCCGATGAGGCCGGTGATGTGGAACAGGGGCGCCACGGCCAGGATCGAGTCCTCCTCGCCGAGGTGCATCCAGTCGCGGTAGGTCTGGGAGTTGAAGACCACGTTGCGGTGCGTGTTCATCGCTCCCTTGGGCGGGCCGGTCGTCCCTGACGTGTAGGTCAGGAAGGCGACGTCGTCGGGCCCGAGGTGCGCCGGCGGCGGCTTCTCGCCCTCGTGGCGGCGCGCGAGCTCGAGCAGGTCGTGCGTGCCCTCGGCGCGGTGGCGCTCCACGCCTTCGAGCGGCGCCGGCCGCTCGTCGACGAAGTCCAGCTCGGAGGTCGTGAGCACGAGCTCGACGTCCGTGTCCTCGAGCACCTCCGCGGCGACGTCGCGGTGGAGCGTCTCGAGCGTCACGAGCGCCTTCGTCCCCGAGTCGTTCAGGAGCAGGGTGAGCTCGCGGCCGCGGAGCATCGGGTTGATCGAGACGATGATCGCCCCCGCCTTCCAGGCGGCCAGCATCGCCAGCACGAACTGCGGCACGTTCTGGAGGTACACGGCGACGCGGTCACCGGGCTCCACCCCGAGCTCGCGTAGCCCAACGGCGAGCGCGTCGCTCAGGCGGTCCGCCTCGGCGACCGTGATCGTGGCGTCGAAGTAGTGCATCAGCGCCCGATCGGGCGCCCGGGCGACGCTCGCCCGCCAGAGGTCGAGCATGTTCTCGAACTCCAGCTCGATGTCCGCGGGCAGGCCCTCGTCGTACAGCTTCAGCCAGGGCCTCTCTGCGTAGACGCTCATGGTTCTTCCTCCCTACTTCACGGCGATCGGGTTGACCGGCGCGCCGGTCCCCCCGACCACCTTCAACGGCGCGGCCGCGTAGAGGAAGCGGTACTGGCCGTCCTCCGCGCAGTCCGCGGCCAGGTCGTCGAGCGACGCGATCTCGGTGAAGGTCACCCCGAGGTTCGCCATCAGCGCGACGTGCAGCGGCAGCGCCACCCCGTGCTCGGGGTGGATGGTCACCTCGTTGGCGATCGTGTCGGTGACCAGGTTCGGGATCTCCATCTCGCGGAACCACTCCACGAGCTCGGGGCTGTAGGTCAGCCCGGGCTCGATGAAGTCCTCGTGGAACTTGCTGCGGTCCGAGCGGTAGAAGGCCCCGATAAACCCGGTGCGGACGACCAGGATGTCGTGCTTCTCGATCGAGGTTCCCTGGGACTCCGCCGCCGCCACGAGGTCCTCATGGGTGAACGTCTCCCCCTTGTCGAGGACGTCCTTCCCGCGGTGGCGCGCCACGTCGACCAGCACCCCCTGGCCCACCACGCCGCGCTCGGCGATCGGGAGCACACTCGCCTTCTCGAGCCCGCCGATGGTCGTCCTGGCGTCATAGCCGTTGTAGATCTGGTCGCCGAACCAGGTGTGCCCGAGCGCGTCGTACTGAGTCGAGCCCTGGAGGAACATGAACAGGACGTCGTCCGCGTACTCGATCTCGCCCGGGAACACTTGCCCCTTGCCACCGATGTAGTGGCCCTTGTCGATGACCATCCACCTCTGCGCCCCGGTCCGCCCCGGCCAGGTCGGATCGCCTTCGGGATCACCCATCCGAACCTGGAGGGTGAAGACCTTGCCCTGCCGGACCGCCTTCACGCCCCGCAGCACCTCGTCGGCGGTCAGGTAGTTGAGCGCGCCGACCTCGTCGTCCTCCCCCCACCGACCCCAGTTGGTGGGAGCATCCTTGAGCAGCTCACCAAGCGTCGGCGCGCTCTGCGCTTCGGTGGCCATGCCTACCTCCTGTGCTCGGTCTAGGTCTCGCGATTTCTATACCCAGCCTCGCCCGTGCCCAACGGGCTCCTAGGCTCGCGCTATCGCGAGGTCGCGACCGGGCCCTCGGCGCGCCCCCGATCCGCCGGGCGCGCAGGCCCGGACCGCTCGCCGGTCCCTCGCAGAGGGACCTCCTCGAGGCGCAGTACGACCAGGAGGGCCAGAACCGCGATCGGGGCGGCGACCAGGAAGACGGTCTGGATCCCGTCGATCACGTCCGCGCGGGCCCCTGGCCCTAGCGCGATCGTCCCCGCGGCCGCGGTGGTCCCGGTGCGGGCGGCGAAGACGGCGCCGAGGACGGCCGCGCCAATCGCTCCGCCGAGGGCGCGGAAGAAGGTGGTGGTGGCCATCGCGACACCGAGATCGCGGCGGTCGACGCCGTTCTGGACCGCCACCATCAGAACCTGGCCCACCATCCCGAAGCCGAGGCCGAAGACGACCAGCGGTATCGCCGTGGTGACCCGAGAGGGATGGCCGGTGAGCGCGGCTAGCAGCCCGAGGGCCGCGGTGACGAGCGCCAGGCCGGCCACCGGGAAGCGCTTGTAGCGCCCGGTCCGCTCGATGCTGCGGCCGGCGAGGTTGGTCGACAGCGTTACCCCGAGCATCATCGGCACCAGCAGCAGACCGGCCTGCGTGGGGCTGGCCCCGGTGGTGGTCTGGAGAAACAGCGGGACGAAGACGGTGATCGAGAACAACGTCGCCGTGACGAGGAACAGCGCTGCGCTCGACAAGGACACGGCGCGCTTGCGCAGGATGTCGAGTGGGACGATCGGGTCCGCCGCGCGCCGCTCGCGCAGGACGAGCGCGGCCGCCAGCAACACCAGCGCGCCGATCAGGGCGATGATCGTGGGGGAGTCCCAGGCGTAGCGGTCGCCACCCCAGATGCACGCCAGCATCAGTGCGCTGGTTGCGCCGGCGAGGAGCACGGCGCCCGGTACGTCGAGCGGGCGACCGGGCGGTTCGGTCACCGGCGCCGGCAGGCGCAGCCTCAACCCGGCGAGGGCGAGGAGGCCAAGCGGAAGGTTGACGTAGAACACCCAGCGCCAGCTCGCGTGCTGGACGAGTACGCCTCCCACGAGCGGCCCGACCACGGTGGCGACCGCGAAGGTGGCCGTGATGTAGCCCTGGTAGCGGCCGCGCTCCCGTGGGGAGACGAGGTCGCCCACCGCGGCGTAGGCCAGCGTCATCAACCCCCCGGCCGCCGTGCCCTGCACGGCGCGGGCGACCACGAGCAGCGTCAGATCCTGCGTCACGCCGCAGAGCGCCGAAGCGCCGAGGAACATCGCCAGGGAGAGCTCGAGCAGCAGCTTGCGGCCGTGGCGGTCGCCGAGCTTGCCCCAGAGCGGCGTCGCTGCGGCTGCCGCGACCACGTACGCGGTCACGACCCACGAGACGTCGGATAGGCGGCCGAGATCGGTGGCGATGGTCGGCAGCGCGGTGGCGAGGATCGTCTGGTCGAGGACCGCGGGCAGCATCGCCAACACGATCGCCGCAAAGGGAATCCCCACCGCGGGACGGTCACTGCCCCCGGAGGCAGTGCCGTCGCTCGAGCTTCGAGACTGGAGATTCATCCGGAGACTCCTTGGGGCTGTACTGTAGCTATAAACTTCTAGCTACTGTATCACAGCCCACGCGTGGACCAACATCGGCCAAGCCAGCGCGGCGCGCGGCACCCTCTTGACACCCCGCGGACCGCCTCATAGGGTCGCCCGCCGTCGTCTCCCGACGGGAGTGTCCGGTGCAGCAGCTCTCCGAGAATCCCATCGCCGGCTTTCTGCCCTGGATCGTCTTCTGGGTGATTGCCGGATCGCCCAGCACGTGGGAGTTCGGCGCGATCGCGGCGCTCCTGGTCGCGGTGATATTGCGCCTTCCGACGATCGAGCGGGGGAGCGTCAAGATGCTCGACGTGGCCACGATCGCCTTCTTCGCCGTGATGGCGATCGTGGGCATCATCGTGAGCCCGCACGACCGCGACTGGCTCGACCGCTGGTCCAACGTGCTGTCGAGCGGGGCGCTCGGGGTCCTCGTGCTGGCCTCTCTCGCCTTCATGCCGTTCACCGAGCAGTACGCGCGAGAGTCGGCGCCGCCCGAGGTCTGGCACACGCCTTTATTCAGGCGCACCAATCAGGTGCTCACCCTGGTGTGGGGCGGCGTCTTCGTGGCTACAGCCATCCTCGGGGTGATTTCCCGCGAGAATCCCTCCACGAGGGACTGGACGAGTTGGGTCATCCCGGTCGTGCTGATCGTCGCCGCGGTGAAGTTCACGAGGGCGTATCCGGAGCAGGTCCGCGCCCGGGCCCGGGCAGGCGCCAGTGCCGGTGAGGCAGAGCCGCACCCGCCCCGCGCCGGCGCGCCGAGCTGAGCCATCGGTCCATCACCTGGGCCGCGGGCTAACCTGCCGCGGGTGAGCCGGCGCGAGGGCACGACCAACAGCATGGGACTGCGCGGTGAGATGCTCGCGCTGCTCGAGGGAGTCGAGGCGGGCGAGGTCGATCCGGCGGAGGCGCTCGAGCGCTTGGCCCGGTTGCCCTACGACGACCTCGGGTTCGCGCGTGTGGACACCCATCGCGAGCTGCGCCAGGGAGCGCCCGAGGCCGTGCTCGCCGAGGGGAAGGCGCCTGATGAGGTCGAGGCAATAGTGCGTGCGCTGCTCGCCGGCGCCGCGGGCAGCGTGTTGGTCACGCGGGCCGACCAGGCTGCCCGGGCCGCCGTCCGGCGGGCGGCGCCGGACGCAAGCGAGGACGCCCGGGCCCGGTTGGCGTGGGTCAGGCGGTCGGTCCCGCCGGCCTGCGGAGCGGTGGCCATCGTCTCCGGCGGCACGGCCGACGGGCCGGTAGTGCGGGAAGCGCTGGTCCGGGCGGAGCTGCTCGGGACCACCGTGTCCGTGCACGAGGACGTGGGCGTGGCCGGCCTGCACCGACTTGCTCCGGCGCTCGACGACCTGCGCCGGGCGGACTGCGTGGTGGTCGTCGCCGGGCAGGATGCTGCGCTCGCGTCGGTCGTGGGCGGGCTGGTCGAGGCCCCGGTGATCGCGGTGCCGACCAGCACGGGCTACGGCGCGGCGCTCGGCGGGGTGTCGGCCCTGCTGGCGATGCTGACGTCGTGCGCCGCCGGTGTGGCGGTGGTGAACATCGACGACGGCTTCGGCGCCGGCACGATCGCGGCTCGGATCGCGCGGGCCGCGGGCGGAGCGAGGTGAGCCGGCTCCTCTATGTGGACGCGGTCGCCGGCGTGGCCGGCGACATGCTGCTCGGCGCCCTCCTTCACGCCGGCGCCTCGGAGGGGCGCGTGCGAGAAGGCCTACGCTCCCTCGACGTCGGCCTCGACCTCCAGCTCCGGATGTCCGAGCGCAACGGCATTTCTGCCCTGAGGGTAACGGTCACTGGGAGCCAGGAATCGGACGTCGATCGGACCTGGGCCGATGTGCGCGAGATCCTGGATGGCGCCTCCTTGCCCGACCGCGCCGCCGCCCGCGCCCACGCCGTCTTCCGGGCGCTAGCCGAGGCCGAGGCCCGGGTGCACCAGGTGCCGCCCGAGGAGGTCCGGTTCCATGAGCTCGGGGCCGCCGACGCGATCGGCGATGTCTGCGGGATCGCCCTTGCCCTCGAAGAGCTCGCCATCGACGAGGTGGCCTGCTCGCCGCTGCCGTGTCCGCGCGGCTTCGTCGATTCGGCCCACGGCCGCCTGCCGCTGCCGGCGCCGGCCACGCTCGAGCTGCTACGCGGCGCGCCCCTGTACGGCGTGGACGTCGATGTCGAGCTTGTGACCCCTACGGGCGCTGCGGTGGTCGCCACTCTGGTGCAGGGGTACGGGCCGCTGCCCGCCCTGCGGCTCGAGGCGGTGGGCTACGGCGCCGGGAGGCGCGAGCTCGACGCGCTGCCGAACGTGGTGCGCGTGCTCGTCGGCGAGCGCGCGGTCGAGCGGCGCGGCGTGCGGGACGAGGTTTCGCTGATCGAGACGAACCTCGACGACCTCTCGCCCGAGCTCGTCCCGGACGCCGCCGAGTGCTGCTTCGCCGCCGGGGCCCTCGACGTGTGGGTCACGGCGGCGCAGATGAAGAAGGGCCGGCCCGGCGTGGTGCTCTCGGCGCTCGCGCGGCCGGCCGACGAGCGTGCGGTAGCGGAGGCGATCCTGCGCGAGACGACGACGCTCGGCGTGCGGGTGTCGTCGGTGCGCCGCTTCGAGCTCGAGCGCGAGTGGCGGACGGTCGATGTGGACGGCGAGCCCGTGCGAGTGAAGGTCGGCGCCCTGAACTCGGCCGTCCTGAACGTGGCCCCCGAGCACGACGATTGCGTGGCCGTCGCTCGGCGGACCGGACGGTCGGTGAAGGCGGTGTGGGCGGCGGCCCTGGCCGCGGCGGGGGAGCAGTGAGCGCCGAGCTGGCCTCCCTCCAGGCCCGCCTGGAGGCCCGGATCGGCGGGCTCGGCGGCGCCGTCGTCGCCTTCTCCGGCGGGGTGGACTCCTCGCTCGTGGCGGCCCTCGCGGCGCGCGCCCTCGGCCCACGTGCGCTCGCGGTGACGGCGGTCTCCCCGGCCCTGGCGAGTGGCGAGCTCGACGGGGCGCGGGCGGTGGCGCGGGCCGTCGGCATCGCCCACGAAACGATCGCAACTGACGAGCTCGAGCGCGAGGCCTACCGGCGCAACGACCGCTTTCGCTGCTTCCACTGCAAGACCGAGCTCTACGGGCGACTCTCCGAGCTGGCCGCCGCGCGCGGCTATCCGGCGCTGCTGTCCGGGGCGAACGCCGACGACGCCGGCGACTGGCGCCCCGGCCTCCGCGCGGCCGCGGAGCACGGCGTCGTCCACCCGCTGCTCGAGGCCGGGGTCGGCAAGGAGACCGTACGCGCGCTAGCCGCCCGCCTGCACGTTCCGAGCGCCCGGAAGCCGGCGAGCCCGTGCCTCGCGTCGCGCATCCCCTACGGGACCCCGGTCGAGCGACCGACGCTCGCGCGGATCGACCGCGCGGAGCGCGCCGTGCGCGAGCTCGGTTACCGGGTGCTGCGCGTGCGCCACTACGCGGACGTCGGGCGGCTCGAGCTGGCGGCGGACGAGCTCGAGCGCGCCCGGGACGAGGAGGCGCGGGCGGCGATCGAGGCGGCGATCCGCTCGGCCGGCTATGCCCGCGCGGAGATCGACCCCCGACCGTTCCGCTCGGGCTCGCTCAACGACGCGATCGCGGGCCGCCCTTGACCCGGCGGCTCGAGCGTTCCGCGTAACAGCCTCGAGTCGTGGTGGTAGAGGAGCGGGGGTATCTTGACCGACTCGGTGGGCGACCGCAGGCCACAGACGATCGCGGAGCGGCTCGACGGCGCCACTCTCCTGCTGACCGGTGCCACCGGGTTCGTGGCGAAGGCCGTGCTGGCGGCGTGCTTGCGCGAGCTGCCCACGGTCGGCCTGCGCGTACTGGTACGGGCGGAGGACGACCAGGCGGCGCTGACCCGCCTGCGCGAAGAGGTGCTGACCTCGCGCGCCTTCGAGGAGATCGACCCCGCCGACGTCGCGCTGGCCCTCGAGTCGGAGCGGCTGTCCGCCCTCGCGGGCGACGTCACTGAGCCGGACCTCGGTCGCGGGAGCCTGGAGGGCCTCGCCGACGTCGACGTGGTCGTCCACTGCGCGGCGTCGGTGTCGTTCGAAGCGCCGCTGGACCAGATGCTCGAGCTCAACGCACTTGGGCCGGTGGAGCTGGCGCGGGCGCTCGATCGGGCGGGCTCACGGCCGCACATCGTGCACGTCTCGACCGCATACGCCGCCGGCAGCCGCACCGGGCTCGTGCTCGAGCGGGCGTCGGGCCGCAGTCCGGCCGAGCCCGACGTGGACCTCGAGGCCGAGCTGGCCGCCGCCCGGGCCTGGCGGGCCGAGCTGGAGGCGGAGTCACGCCTGCCCCACCACCAGCGCCGGTTCGTGTCCGACGCAAGCCAGGAGGTCGGCCCGGCTGGCGCGCCGGCGATCGGCGCCCGGGCCGAGCAGGCTCGGCGGGCCTGGCTCGCGGACCAGCTCGTGGAACGTGGGCGCGAGCGTTCCCGCGCGCTGGGCTGGACCGACGCCTACGGGCTGTCGAAGGCACTGGGCGAGCGGGCGCTGATCGCGGAGCAGCCGGCGGCCCTCACGATCGTGCGCCCGACGATCGT
>DASQXU010000461.1:0-4344 GCA_035639555.1 Thermoleophilaceae bacterium | reverse complement strand
AAGGTCCCGCCGGAGAGTCCCCTCGCGGGCGACCAAGGTGCGGCCGGCTCAGCGGCGGCCAAGCCACCGGCGCATCGAGCCGAGGCCACCGCGCGGGCGGTCGGCTATGCAAGCCTCGCCAGAGGCCAAACGTCCGATAGTCCCGAGCTTCGCGATCAGGCCAAGGCGATCGAACGCGCGTGTGCGAGCCGGGGCCTCGCGCTACGGAGGCTCATATGGGACGTCGCGAACGACACCCGCTCGGACCTCCAGCGCCCGGGGCTGAGACACGCGCTCGAGATGATCGCGACCGGTGAGGCCTCCTGTCTCGTCGTCTCGGGACTCGACCGCCTGAGCCGCTCGGCCGCCGACCTCGGCGTCCTGGTCGAGTGGCTCGAGAAGAAGGGCAGCCGGCTGATCGCGGTTGACCTCGACCTCGACACCGCCGCGCCCGACGGGCGCCTGGCCGCTCGAGCGCTCGCCGCGGTCGGTGGCTCCACGCGCGCGGAGCCGAAAGATCTTCCCCCCGGCGGGCTTGCCGGGCCGCGCCCGCAGAGGCGTTCCTCGGGCCGCCCCGCGGTCGCCGACCGCCCGGCGCTCGAGGGGCGGATCCGCGCGATGCGCGCCGAGGGGATGACTCTCCAGGCCATCGCCGACACGCTCAACGCCGAGGGCGTCCCGACCTTGCGCGGAGGGAGGAAATGGCGACCCTCGAGCGTGCAGGCCGCAACCGGGTACAAGCGACCGCGCCGCAAGACGCGGCCGTCGAAGCACGACGCGCCGGAGCCCTAGAGCGAGGGCGGCGTCGGGTCGCCGGCCCTAGACCAACGTTTGGTAAAGAGCTCTTGACCGGTCGCCGCTCGGGGTGCAGTCTTGGCCGCTAGTGGCGCATGTGGGTCGGCGCCGTCCGGCCCGCGTCATGCGCACCGATCGCGGGAGAACTGGCCATGTCCATCACCACACGGAAGCACACGCTCGTCGAGCGCGCGTCGTGGGACCGCGTGGCGGCGATGAGCTCCGTTGCATCGGCATCCGAGTTGACCCCTAACCTTGAGGAGCGAGAGGTGCAGACGCTCGGCAACGCGCGGCGGAATGATCGACCAGCTCATCGGGTGAGGGCCGTGAAGCGCAGCATGACGCTCGAGCTCGGCGCCCTGGGGAGGGAGACCCTGGAGGAGCAGGCGGGCGCCCATCGCCTGTCGGTGTCGGCGCTGCTGCGCCACTCGGCCCTCTACTACCTTTCGGAGCGCGACGCCGGGCGGCTCGCCTGGCGGGTCCCCCGGTTCGCCCGCGCGGCGGCGGGGGGCGACCACGAGGGGCGGCTCGAGGTCGCGCTCGAGCTCGACGACGACCTCTGGCACTCGCTCGAGGCCGAATCGGAGCGCCAGCGGGTGCCGCTCGACCAGCTGCTCGTCCACGCCGCCTTCTATTTCATGAACGACCTGGCCTGCCGGCGCGTGGCTAGGGAGTCGCTCGAGCGAATGTAAGCCGAGCCCTAGCGGGCCGAAGCCGTCACCGTCCCAACCGCTCGAGCGCGGCGCCCGTGGCCACGCCGAGCATCCACGCCACGAACTGCGCCTCGCTCCCCTCGCCCGGCTCGATCTCCTCCGTCAGCTTGGTGAAGACGGCCTGAGTGATGTCCTCCGCCTCACGCCGGTCCGGCACGAAGCGCTGGACGAAGCCGCAGACCTCATCCGCGTAACGCACGTACAGAAGATGGATGGCGCTGCGGTCGCCCTGCCGTGCCCGACGTATCGCAGCGGAGGTCCAAGGCTCGGCGGAACGGTTTCGCCGGCCGTTCGCGCCGGGGCGGACGGCCGACTCGAGGATGGCGTCCTCCACCCCGGTCACTTGCTCCTCCCGCGCCGCCTCGAGCGACGCCGGCGAAGTCTCGTGAGCGCTCCCCGCGGCGACCGCAGCGGGGCAGCCTTCCGCGCGCGAGATGCGCTCGGAGGAGCGGCCGCGCGCGCGATCCCGGCTGCGGTGGTTGCGAGCCCGAGACCGCCCAGGGCCGTAGAGGCCGCCGAACACACGACGTCGTCGGAGTCGGATAGAGCGGCCTCGAGGGGCCCGGCGGCAATCGGGTCGCCGACCGCCCCCAGCGCCTGCTCGGCCGCGCCGCGTACCTCGCCGGACTCGTCCCGAAGGGCGTCGATCAAGGCCTGAACCGCCTCTCCGGAGCTGGTGGCGCCGAGGGGGTGGGCGGCCCGGCTTCGCGCTTCGCCGGAACGCAGCTCCTCGATCAGCGGATCGACGCTCTCTACCGGAAAGACGGTCAGAAGCTCCTCGGCGCGCGCCGCCACCCCGCCTCGCTCCTCTCTCAGGAGGCGTACGGAGGCTCGAGCCATGTGGCCGGCCGCGGCGCCGGTTGCTAGCGCCTTCACGTTGGGCCGGCCGAAGGGGGTCATGGCCAAAGTAGGAAACGTTCAGCCATAACCCATACTTGCGTGTAGCTTCGCCTGAAGCGGCCGTGCCGGCCGGCGCCTATCTCAGTACGGCAGCGAGATCAGTTGCCCCTCTCCCACTCGAACCCTCAGGGCGGTGGGCAGGGCGAAGTCGCGGTGGACCTTCGTCCCGGCGCCGACCACGCTGTCCTCGAGGCGCCGGCCGAGGTGCCGGATGACGGCTCCCGACAGGATGATCGAGCTTTCGATCTCGGCGCCGTCCACCCTCGCGCCGTCGCCGATCGCGGTGTAAGGCCCGATGTACGAGTGGCGCACCCGAGCCCGCGCGCCGATCACTGCCGGACCCCGCACGATGGTCGACTCGAGCACCGCACTCGGATGCGCCACAACTCGACCCTGGACCTGCGAATCGACGCAAGTGGCACCTTGCCAGTCCGAGCTGATGTCGTCGAGCACCATGCGGTTGGCCTCCAGAAGCGCCGAGCCGCTCGCCGTGTAGCGCCACCAGCCGGCAACCTCTCTCGCCTCGAGTCGGCCGCTCCCGTCGACGATGCGGGCCAATGCCTCACCGAAAGAGCCATCCCGCGCGGGGGCAGGCCCATCTCGGAGCCTGCCCAGCAGCTCGCCGCCGAGCAGACAGACCCCGGTCGGAGCCAGCCCGTCTGTGGGGGAAGGGTCGAGCAGCCGGAGGAGCCGCCGCCCGTTCATGCCCTCGACCTGGTTGCCGGCCGCCGGGGGGTGCACAAGCACGAGCGCGTCCGAGGGACGACGGCCGATCTCCTCGGCATGTGCCCGCAGGTCGCCTCTGATCACGCCGTCTTCGTGCTGGACTATGCACGGCCGCGCGCCGAGCAAGTTCGCGGCGTTCCGCAGCGCCTCGGACCACTCCCCTCGACCGTCCGCCCGCAGGTACGTTGTCCGGAGCCCAAAGCGCCGACAATTGGCCACGGCCCGACGGATTGGGGCTTCGGTCTCCGCGCTGACGAGAACGACCGCTTCGTCGACGCCCGACGCCCGCAGCGCGTCGAGGGAGTGAAAGAGGATCGGCTCGTTGGCGATCGGGACGAGCTGGCAGGGGCCACGTGCGGCGAAGCGGCAGCTCGCCTCCTCCGTCGCCCAGATGAGCCCGCTCAAGCCCGTCATCAGCGAAGAAACGGTCGCGGGAGACGAAGTTTGATGAGAGGGAGTAGGGGATTCGGCTGAATCCGCGCTCGGCCGGTGAGTCGACCCCCGGAGGAAGAATTGACGCGGTGGGCCACGTTAAGGTTTCGTGAAGACGATCCCTGCCGGCCGCGGTGGACCAAACGACCTCGACCCCGCGCGGTGGCCTGTGAACCGGGCACTCGTACCTCGTCACGTCGTCTACCGCCGGTTCGCCACCCAAACCGTGGTCTTCAACCTCCACACGGGTCGCTACCACGGTCTCGATGAGACGGGGGGCCGCATGCTCGAGGTGATCGCGGCAACCCCGACGCTCGGGCGGGCCGCGGTGACGCTCGCGGACGAGAACGGTCGTCCACGATCGCAGGTCGAGCGGGAGCTCCTCGCGTTCTGCGAGAAGCTCGCCGAGCGAGGGTTGATCGAGCTTCGGACCGAGCCAGCCGGCCGAGCCGTCGGCTAGTCGTACGTTTTTACCCTGAAAGCGCGCGCTCGGCGAGGCCGTTGGTCCGGTGTGGGAAGCCAAAGGCTCGCCACCTCGAGCTGCGAGTTGCCGACCGACCGGGCGGTCGTCGCGGTTGTGTCCGCCGACGACGTCGCCCTCCGGCGCACGAGTGCCCTGCTCCGCGACCGGGGGGTGATCGTGGAGCACGAGCTGGGTGAGCCGGGCGACCTCGGGGCCGCGAACGCGGGCGAGGTCGACGCGGTCGTCATCGCCTGTGGCGCCGCCACCACAGCGCGCCGTGATGCCCTACGCGCTCTGCGCCGGCAGCAGCCGGAGGCTCGCATCGTCCTAATCACG
>DASQXU010000460.1:0-12174 GCA_035639555.1 Thermoleophilaceae bacterium | reverse complement strand
GGCCCGCGGCCTCGCGCGACGAGGAGCGGCAACTGGCAGGGCTGCTCGCGGCTCGCATCTCCACCGGCATGGTCCAGCTGATGTCGCGCTTCACCGGCCGCGGGCCGACCAAGGCGAGAACGAGCGTGAATACGAACCTGGTGGTCGTCGTCTTCGAGCAGACCCTGACCAAGGGAGAGCTCAACCTCGTCCGCGCCGGACAGGGCGAGGGGGTGGCGAGCCAGCGGCGGACCTTCCAGCGGCTCATGCGCGAGGACGCGGTCGCGCTCATCGAGCGGCTGACCACACGCAAGGTCGTCTCCGTGCTCGGCGACACCGACCCCGAGAGCGACATCGCCACCATGGTCTTCGTCCTGGAGCGCGAGCCGGAGACGGGGGTCATCGAAACGGCCGAGGCTCACAGCGGCGAGCCGCAGTAGGCCTCGCCGCGAGCGGGCAGAGGCCGGTTGGGCGTTTGTCCGGAGCGCCCCCGGGAAGTGCGGTTCGTCGCGCTCGGCGGAAGCGCATACGCCAAACTGGGGATAACCGGCTATCCACAACGGGGCCTCACTCGAGCCGACGTCCGCGACCGCCTACGACGCAAGCGCGGATCACCGGGAGGGTCCTTCTCGTTCTCCTCGGGAGGGCCACCGCCAGGCGATACTCAGGGCGATGGACGAGCTGGGCTCCCCAGGTTCGGCAGAGCAGCCCGAAGAGCTTGCGTTCGACTATGCGCGTACCGTCGCGCTAAGCGACGGCGTCTTCGCGATCGCCCTGACGCTGCTCGTGCTGAGCATCAGCGTCCCGGCCCTGAGCGCCGGCCGCGAGGACGAGCTCGGGCGCCGCCTGCTCGACCACGGATCCGAGTTTCGCTCCTACGCGCTGAGCTTCGCGATCATCTCGTACCTCTGGGTCCGCCATCACGGGTTCTTCCGGGGACTGGATCGGATCGACGGGTGGATCACCGCGTTGAACCTGCTCTACCTGGGGCTGGTGGCGTTTCTCCCTTACCCGACGCGCGTTCTGGGCCTGTACGAACACCAGCCCGCGGCGATTGCCCTCTACGCCGTCAGCGCGGGCGCGGTGTCGCTGACCGGAGGGCTCATGCGGGCCCATGCGGCGCGGGCCGGACTGCTCTCACAGGCCGGCCGGCGCCATCTCGCGCGGCGGGAGCACTGGACGCTCGCCCCCGCCGTGTTTCTCCTCTCGATCCCCGTTGGCTTCCTCAGCACCACGGTCGCCATGTTCTCGTGGTTGTTCCTGCTGGCGCTTCCGGCGCTGCGCACTAGCCGTCGGCTGGCGCGCCGGTAGGACCGTGCGGCCGCTTCACGCTCCCTTAAGGAAGGATCCCCACCATCCGGGCGTCGTATTCGATTGACGCATGGCGCGCCTGACACACCTTCGCTACTCCGCCGCCGCCCTAGCCGCCGCCGCCCTGCTGGCCGGCTGCGGCGGCGGCGGGGGATCGTCCTCGGAGCAGTCGTCGACGCGGGCGTCGGACCCCCACTTCAGGGGGGCGGTCGCCAACCCGCCGTATCCGGCCAAGCCGCTCAGGCTCCGGAGCTACAACGGCACGCCGGTCGACCTCTCGCGCTACCGCGGCAAGGCGGTGCTCGTCACCTTCATCTACGTCCACTGTCCGGACGTCTGCCCGCTGATCGTGAGCCACCTCCACACCGCCCAAGCCGAGCTCGGCGGCCAGGCCCGCAAGCTTCGGATCGTCGCGGTCTCGGTGGACCCGAAGGGCGACACCCCGAGGAGCGTCGCCGCCTTCCTGCGCTTGCGCCAGATGGCCGGGAGAATGGACTACCTCATCGGAAGCCGTCCCCAGCTCGAGCGCGTCTGGAAGACATGGGGAATCCTCTCGAAGGCGGATCCGAAGGTGCCGGACCAGGTCGAGCACTCGGCGCTGGTCTACGGCATCAGCGCGAGCGGCAAGGTGATGACCCTCTATCCCGCCAACTTCAAGCCGGCGTGGATCGTGCACGACGTGCCGAAGCTGGCCGCCCTCTAGCGCCATGCGCCGCCGCTGGCCGCTCCTGTTGCTGGTGGCCGCCGCGGTCAGCGCGCTGGTCGTCGCCGAGCTCGTGACCGGGACCTCGGGTAGCGACCGGCCGCGAACCGCCCCGGCCCTTCCGAGCGCGGTGCTGGTCCCGCCGCGGGCCACGCTCGACTCGCTCCGAGGCAGGCCGGCGGTCGTCAATTTCTGGGCAAGCTGGTGCGGGCCCTGCCGCAAGGAGGCGCCCGAGCTCACCAAGCTGCAGCGGTCGCTCGGCGGGAAGGCGCGGCTGGTCGGCGTCGACTGGAACGACGGCCTGAGTGGAGCGCGCGCCTTCATCGCGCGGCACGGCTGGCGCTTCCCGATCCTCCGCGACGCCTCGGGAGCTCTCGGCGACCGGTGGGGAATCACCGGGCTACCAACCACCTTCGTGCTCGATCGCAGTGGGGGGATCGCCAGGACGCTGCGGGGTCCCCAGACCGTGGCGAGCGTCGAGCGCGCCGTGCGGTCGGTGGACTAGCGCTCCGGGCCCCCGCTCCTACACTTCGGGCATCGTCCTCGCTCACCTCGGACACTGGTATGTGGGGCTCCCCGTCTACATGGCGCCAGTTGTCCTGATCGTGCTGTGGATAAAGCTCGGCGACTGGCGCGAGCGGCGGGCGAAGCGTCAGGGCGCCGGGACGGGCGGCGACGAGCGCTCACCCTGAGCGGATCAGGGGATCTGCATGCCCGAGATCGCCCGGGCGACGACGAGCCTCTGGATCTCGGAGGTGCCCTCGAAGATCGTGTAGATCCTGGCGTCTCGGTGCATCCGCTCCACCGGATACTCGCGGGTGTAGCCGTTGCCGGCCAGGATCTGCATCGCGCGCTCAGTGGCCCACACCGCCACCTCGCCGGCCTTGAGCTTGGACATCGAGCCCTCGGCGGCGTCGAACTCCTTGCCGGCCCGGCCCATCCAGGCCGCCCGCCAGACCAGTAGGCGCGCGGCGTCGATCTCCATCTTCATGTCGGCGAGCGTGAAGGCGATCGCCTGGTTCTCGATGATCGGGCGGCCGAACTGGACGCGCTGCTTGGCGTAGTCGAGCGCATACTCGTAGGCCGCGCGAGCGATCCCGATCGCCTGCGCGCCCACCGCGGGACGGGTGAGCTCGAACGTGCGCATGGCCGCCTGACTGCGCGCGCGCTGGCCCTCGCGCGCCCGGGCGAGGCGCTCTTCGAGGCGCTCCTTCCCGCCGAGCAGGCAGGAGCCCGGGACGCGCACGTCGTCGAGGAAGACCTCGGCCGTGTGCGAGGCCCGCAGGCCATGCTTCTTGAGCTTGCTGCCCTGCTCGAGTCCCTTCGTGGCCGGAGGGATCACGAACGCGGCCTGCCCCCTCGCCTTCAGCTCGGGATCGACCGACGCCACTACGACGTGGACGTTCGCGATCCCGCCGTTGGTCGCCCACGCCTTCTGGCCGTTCAGGACCCACTCGTCCTTCGCCCCGTCGTATCTCGCCCTGGTGCGGAGGGAGGACACGTCCGACCCGGCGTCGGGCTCCGAGACGCAGAACGCCCCGACCTTCGGGTCGTCGGACGTGCCGAAGCACTGCGGGATCCACTCGGCCATCTGCTCGGGCGTTCCGGAGCCGAAGATGCCGGCCGCGGCCAAACTCGTGCCCATGATCGCCAGGCCGATCCCGGCGTCGCCCCAGAAGAGCTCCTCGTTGACGAGCGGAACGGTGAGCCCCGAGGTGTCGGCCCAGAACTGGCGGAGGGCCTCCAACCCGTAGAGGCCGATCTTGGCCGCCTCCTGGATGATCGGCCACGGCGTCTCCTCGCGCTCGTCCCACTCGTGGGCGGCCGGGCGAACGACCCGATCGGCGAACCCGTGGACCCAGTCGCGGACGTCGCGCTGGTCCTGCGAGAGCTCGAGCGAGAAAGGAGGCGCCTCATCGGCGCCGTTCGCGAGGGCGGCGGCGACCGCCTCGCTGGCCGGGGACTCGGTGTCGCTCATCTCAGCGGCTGGCGTGACGCTGCGTCGATGGTGAAAAGCTACATAGGGAGGAATGGCGGCCAACGCCAAGAGCGGCACGCGCCGCGGGCGCACCCGTGCCGCGCACCTCGGTCCCGAGCGCCGCCGCCCCTTGGTCCTCGACGCCGCCTTCAGGGTGTTCCTCGAGCGGGGCTACGAACGTGCCTCGATGGAGGCCATCGCGGCGGCCGCCGGGGTGACGAAGCCGGTCGTCTACGACTGCTACCCGAGCAAGGAGGAGCTGTTCGCGGAGCTGCTGCGCCGGGAGGAGGAGCGCGTGCTCGGCGAGGTCACCGCCGCGTTGCCTCGCGACCTCGACCTCGATGACCCAGAACCCACGCTTGCCCGGGGCTTCATCGCATTCCTGCGCGCCGTGGCCCGCTCCCCCGACGCCTATCGGGTGATCTTCCTCGGCGAGGGCGGAGCGAACGTAGCGGTGGCCAGGCGCGTCCGCCGCGGGCGCGAGCAGCAGGTGCAGGCCATCGCCTCGCTCGCCCGCCGCTGGCTCCGGGGCCGGCGGGCGGACGCCGACGCCGAACGCGTCGCGGTGCTGGTGGGTCACGCCGTAGTCGCGCTCGGCGAGGCCGGCGCCCGTTTGCTGCTCTCCCGACCCGACGCCTGGACGCCCGAGTCGCTCGGCGCCCTCCTCGCCCGCCTCGCCGTCCGGGGGCAGGGGAGCCTCTGAAGCAAGCTCAGCGCCGACGGCCACGCCCGCGGCTCGAATCCCGCCCGCGCCCTCGACGTCCAGCTCGCCGGTCGTCTTGGCCGAGCCGGTTCATCTCGCGCTCGTAGGCCTCCTCGACGCGCTCGCCCATCGCCAGCTGAAACACCGCTAGCAGCGACTCCACAGCGAGCGGCCGGAGGCGCTCGAGCGCCGCCCGGATCCCTGGCCACTCCTCCGGCGGCTCTCCCCGCCGCTGGAACGGCCGCCACACGCGCTCGAAGAAGACCTCGACGTAGGTGCGGGCCACCGCGTCGGCGTGGCCCATCAGCGTCTCGGCCAGGTCGAGGCTCTCGCTCAGCGGCACTCCGAGGCCGAGCAGCTCCTGGGCGGCTCGGGCGAGGCGGGGGCTACGCAACTCCCATAGGTCGTCGCCGAGCGGGCGCACGAGGCGTAGGGCCTCGGCCCGGCGGGCGATCTCCGGGGTGAGCTGGCCGCCCCAGCGCTCGGCGAGCGCTTCGGCGCTCATCACCTCCGGCTCCTCGTCGCCGAACGGCTCGGCGAGGGCGCGGGTGAAGTCGAGCACCTCGCCGATGCTCTGCCCGCCCGTGCGCTCGAGCAGCCGCCGGATCGCCTCGAGGTTGAAGCCCTCGGCCTGGAGCTCGCGGATCAGCTCCAGGCGTGCGACGTGCTGGGGGCCGTAGTAGCCGGTGCGCCCGCGGAGCGTTGGCGGCGGAATCAGCCCCCGCGACTGGTAGGCGCGCACGTTGCGCGCCGTCATGCCCACCCTCCGCGCGAGCTCGTCGATCGTCAGCGCGTGCTCGTTGCGGCTCACCGCGGCGCACGATATCCATGCGCCGGATGGCCACCGCCTAGGACGGAGGCCAGCGCCCGGCCGCGATTCGGCGGGCCAGCCGGCGCTGCTTCAGCCGGCCGACCCGCACGACGAGGCCGGTGCTCCGCACGGCGAGCCGGGGGGAGAGGTCGAACGCACGGGCCATCACGCCCCGCCAGCGGGGGATGGTGGTCACCGGCCGCGGCCGGTCGAGCAGGCGGGCGACGTCGGCGGCCACGCGGTCGGGCATCAGTACCCGGCCGCTGAACGACAGGGCGGCCTCAGGGTCGTCGAGCTTGTCGTGGAGCATCGGGGTCCAGAGGCCGTCGGGACACACGCACGAGATGTGGACGCCGCGGATGGCGGCCCGGCGAAGGTCGGACAGCGTGCCGAGGCTGAACGCGAGCGCGGCGTGCTTCGACGCCGCGTACACCGTCTCGCCCGGGGCGGTCACGAGCCCGGCAAGCGAGATCACGTTGACGACGTGGCCGGCGTCGGCTGGGCACATGTGCTCGAGGGCGGCGAGCGTGCCGTTGATCGTGCCCACCGCATTGACCTCGAGCATCAGCCGCCGCGCCGCGTCATCCTGCTCCCAAGCCGGCCCGGTCAGGAGCACGCCGGCGTTGTTTACCCAGACCGCGAGCGACCCGGCGCGCCGTGCGGCGGCCGCGGCGGCCGCCCGGCACGCCTCGGGGTCGCGGACGTCGAGGGCCGAGGACCACGCCGGTGGCCCCAGCAGACGGGCGGTCTCGGACACCGCCTCGGCGTCGAGGTCGGTCGCGTGGACGGTGAGCCGCCGTTCGTGCAGGACTCGGGCGATCTCGCGCCCGAGCCCGCGCCCGGCGCCCGTAACCACCGCGCCGGCGCGGAGCGGGTCCCGCTGCTCGTGCGTCATCGCGCTCCTCGCTGTCGGAGTGGGGACCGTACCCGGCTGGGTAGAACCGCGAGAGAGCGACCCCGGCACGAAAGCGAGGCGACGGTGGACTTCGGAGTGGCGATCTTCCCGACCGATTACGCGATCGATCCGGTCGCCCTGGGCCGCCTGGCCGAGGAGCGCGGGTTCGAGTCGTTGTTCTTTCCCGAGCACACCCACATCCCGACCAGCCGCCGGACGCCGTACCGCGGCGGGGGAGAGCTGCCGCGCCAGTACAGCCACACGTACGACCCGTTCGTGGCCCTCGGCGCGGCGGCCGCGGTCAGCGAGCGGATCCGGCTCGGCACCGGGATCTGCCTGATCATCCAGCGGGACCCGATCGTCACCGCGAAGGAGGTCGCGAGCCTGGATCGGCTCTCCGGGGGCCGCTTCCTGTTCGGGGTGGGCGCGGGATGGAACAAGGAGGAGATGGAGAACCACGGCACCGACCCGCGCCGACGCTTCGGGATCATGCGCGAGCGGGTAGAGGCGATGAAGGCGATCTGGACGAGCGACGAGGCCGAGTACCACGGACGCTACGTTGACTTCGACCCGATCTGGTCGTGGCCGAAGCCGCTTCAGGAGCCGCACCCTCCAATCCTCGTAGGGGGGACGGGCGAGCGAGTGCTCGACCGCGTCGTCGCGTTCGGGGACGGCTGGTTGCCGAACCGGGTCGACGATCCAGGCGCGCTCAACCGCCGCATCGAGGAGCTGTCGCGGCGCGCAGAGCGGGCGGGCCGCGGCCGCATCCCGGTGACCGTCTTCGGGGCTCGCACCGAGCCCGAGCCGATCGAGCTCCACGCCGAGGGGGGCGTGGAGCGCTGCGTGTTCTGGTTGCCGCCCGCCGAGCGGGAGAAGGTGGAGCGCGAGCTCGACCGGCTCGCCGACCTCGTGGAGCGATTCACCGCGCTGGCGCGCTGACACGCCTCGGCCGTGGCTAGCCGGCGCCGGGCGCGCGCGGCGCCGGGGCCGGACCTCGCTGCGCGGGAAGGGCTAGTCGCGTTCGTCGGCGGCGCGCTCCTCGCCGCGGCGATGTTTTGGCCGCTGCCGCTGCACATCGGCGGCACCACCCCCAAGGACCTCGGCGACCCGCTGCTCCAGGCCTGGCAGGTGGCGTGGGACGGCCACGCGCTGCTCCATCAGCCGTTTCATTTCTTCCAGTCGAATACGTTCTGGCCGCTCAACGACTCGCTGGCCTTTTCCGACGCGCTGATCGGCTACACCCCGGCGGGCCTGCTCGGCCACGGATGGAAGGCGGCGGTAGCGCGCTACGACGTGCTCTTCCTGTTCGCCTACGCGCTCGCCTTCGCCGGCTCCTACCTCCTCGCCCGCGAGGCCGGGGTCGGCTGGCCGGCCGCGGTGATCGCCGGCGTGGCGTTCGCCTACGCCCCCTGGAAGCTCGAGCAGAACGGCCACCTGCACGTGATCTCGAGCGGCGGCATCCCGCTCGCCCTGTTTCTGCTGTTGCGGGGCTACCGGCGGGGCGCGCCGTGGCTCGTCGTTACCGGCTTCGCGGTTGCCGCCTGGCAGGTGAGCCTCGGCTTCACGCTCGGGCTGCAGCTCCTCTACCTGCTGGCGGGCGGGGCGGCGCTCGGGGCGGTGTGGCTCTGGCGCCGGCGACCCGCCCTCGACCGGCGCCTTCTCTGGGCGACCCTGGCCGGAGTCGCCTTGCTCATGGCGGTCACGGCCGTGCTGGCCCGGCCCTACCTGAGGGTGCTCCACGAGTATCCGGAGTCGAAGCGCACCATTCATCAGGTCGCCGCCTACTCACCGCCGCTGCGCAGCTACCTTGCCGCCTCCCCGCAGGATCTGGTCTGGGGCAAGGCCACGGCCGGAATGCGGCGGTCCCTGAGCTCGGTCCCGGAGCAGACGCTCTTCCCGGGAGTCACGATCGTCCTGCTCGCGCTGGCGGGGGCGCTCGCCGGGCCGTGGCGTCCCCGGACCCGAGCCGCGCTCGTCGCCGCGACGCTCCTAGCCGCCCTGTGCGCGATGGGGCTCCGCCTCCTCGACGGGCGCCTCACCTACCGCCTGCTCTATGACTACGCGCCCGGCTGGGAGGGAATCCGCACGCCCGGACGCATCACCGTCGTGACGTCGCTGCTGCTGGCGCTGCTCGCCGGCGGCGGTGCGCAGTGGTTGCTCCTCCGCCCGCGCAGGCGCGCGGTGGCCGCCTTGCTCGCGGCGATCCTGTGCATCGCGATGCTCGCCGAGGGGTCCGCGTTCGGCCTCGGCGAGCCCGGAAGGGGGGCGCTGTCCGCGCCGCCCGAGCCCCGGGTGCCGGGGCCCCCGCCCGGACAGCTCGGACTGCCCTCCCCGCAGCTGCACCTGCCCGTACGCACCGGGCGCGAGTACGAGTACATGCTGTGGTCGACCGAGGGCTTCCCCAGGATCGTGAACGGCACGAGCGGCTTTCCGCCGCGGTTTCTTCGCCGGCTCGCGATCCAGGTACGAGGCTTCCCGAGCCGGGCGTCGGTGGCGCGGCTGCGCTCCCTCGGGGTGCGAACGGTGATCCTCCACCGCGACTACGCCGCGGGGACTGCATGGAGCACCTGGGCCAGACGCTCGGTGCGGCGGCTCGGGGTCAGTCGGCGGGAGCGCGGGGGCGTCGTCCTCTACTCCCTGACGGCCGGCTAGCTCAGGTCGGCGAGCGCCGTTTCGCACCCGCGTTCACGGGAAAGACCACCGGAGTGAGCATCATCGACAAGATCCTCGGGAGGGCCAAGAAGGCGGCCGGCGACGTGGCGGGGGACCCCGGGTTGCGGGCCGAGGGACGCCGCGACGAGCGCAGAGGCGAGGAGAAGGAGAAGCTCGCCCGCGCTCAGGAGGAGGTCGAGCAGAAGGCCAAGGACGTGGCCGACCTGGAGCGGCGCACCTGATCGCTCCTCGCCGCGCGCGGGCCGGGGTGCAAAACCCGGCGCACGTCGCCGCTCGGGCCGTTTGTGGGCGACTTCGACATGACTGTCGTGCACCGTATTGATCCGCCGGCCGCTTCTCGCGCGACCAGCGCGTACACCGCCGAGATCCCGTGATGCGTCGACGGGCGTGACGCTGTACCTCCGATTTGCATAGCGGCCAGGTCGGCGGGGATCACCGGTACCTTGTCCCTAGGGGCAGCCTGATGTCCGAGGAGACACCGCGACCCGAGGCCCCGGTTGGTGAGGGCCCGGCCCAGCCCGCCGGCGCGCCACCGCCGGCGCCGAAGGTGGTCGTACCGCGCTGGATTCAGCTCGTCAGCCTTCCGCTGCTGGCCTTGGCCCTGTGGGCCGTCGCCCGCGCCTCGGGGCCGGTGCTCCTCATCTTCATGGTCGCCGGGGTGCTGGCGCTCGTGCTCAACCCGCTGGTACGTCGGATCCAGCACACCCGCCTACCGCGCGGGGTCGCGATCGCCGCCGTGTACGTCGGCTTCCTGGCCGCGGTCGTGGCCGGCGCCGTGCTGCTTGCCAACCCGATCGGCAGCCAGCTCGAGAGCTTCCGCTCCCACGTGCCGGGCTACGTGAGGAGCGCCAACCGCAGCCTCGACCACTTCCAAGGCTGGCTCAACCGGCACCACGTCAAGGTGCACATCAAGTCGGGCGGCCAGAGCGCGCTCAACCAGCTCGAGAAGGACGTGGTGGCCCGCTCCGGGACGATCGTGAGCTTCACCCGCGACCTCATCTCGAAGGTGGTGGCCGCGCTCTTCGCGCTGATCCTCGTGATCGTGATCTCGGTCTACATGCTGATATACGCCCGCCGGATCGGGGACATCGCGCGCCGGGTGATGCCCCCCGGCCACGGCACCCCGGAGGACGACTACCCGACGCGCGTGGAGCGCTCCGTGGCCCGCTACGTCGGCGGCCAGCTCCTCTTCTCGGTGATCATGGGCGCGAGCTGTGCCCTGATGCTCTGGGTGCTCGGCCTCGTCGGTCTGTTCAACGCCGGCCGCAGCTACGCCGTGTTCTTCGGGATCTTCTACGGCTTCATGGAGCTGGTGCCGTTCGTCGGTCCGGTCCTCGGCGCCGTCCCACCCGTGCTCGTGGCCCTCTTCGACCACCCGATCACGGCCGTCTGGCTGGTGATCGGGTTCGTGATCCTCCAACAGCTCGAGGGCCACGTGGTCGCGCCAAACGTCTTCGGACGCGCACTGCGGATCAACCCGCTGCTCGTGATCTTTGCGTTGCTGTTCGGCGGGGAGCTATACGGGATCATCGGCGCGCTGGTCGCGCTGCCGGTGGCCGCCACGCTGCGCGAGACCGTCATCTATTTGCGCGAGCACCTGGTGCTCGAGCCGTGGCCGGCCGGCGGCGGGCTCGGGCTCGGGCTGCTAGGTCGCAACCCCGAGACGACGTGCCCGTCCTGCGGGGAGCCGGCGCGCTCGGGGGACGTCTACTGCCGCCGCTGCGGCGAGCGGCTCGAGCCGGAGCCCGAGCGCGAGCCGGCTAGGTCAGCCTGACGATCGCGATCACCGCGGCGATCACCACGCAGATCACGATCGCCACCTGCATCACGATCCAGGACCGCGGCATCTCATCCCCCCGGTGCTCACTCGATGATCGCCTGACGCAAGGCGATCGCCACCGCGTGCACGCGGGTGTTGGCGTCGAGCTTCTGGATCGCCCGCTTGGTATCGGACTTGACGGTCTCGCCGCTGAGACCGATGCGCCGCGCGATCTCGTCGGTGTGGTAGCCCTCGGCGAGCAGCTGGAGGATCTCGCGCTCGCGCTCGGACAGCGGGCTGTCGTCGAGCGCGTCGGTCGCCAGCAGGACGGGGGAGAGGGAGGGGTCGACGAACGCCTTGCCGTCGGTGACGGTGCGGATCGCCCGTACGAGGTCCCCCGGGGGCGATCCCTTCATCACATAACCCCGTGCGCCGGCGGCGATGGCGTCCGAGACAAGGCGCCTGTCCCCGTAGGCAGAGAAGATGACGGTCTCGACGTCTGCGCCGTCCTCCTGGATCCGCCTGACCGCGGAGATGCCGTCGATGCCCGGAAGGCGCACGTCCATGATCACCACCTCGGGCTTCAGCCGTCCGGTGGCCTCGATCGCCTGCTCGCCGTCCTCGACGGTGGCCACGAGCTCGAGGTCCTCGGTGCTCCGGAGCATCAGCGCGATCCCCTCTCTCACCGTCGGATGGTCATCGACGGCGAGACAGCGGGTCTTGGCTGTTGGTTTGGCCATCGGTCCATTAACCCTAGACCGGCTCCGGCGATCCCGCCAGATCGGCGACGCACGGAGCCGGCATATGATCCGCTCGTCCCGGACCCGTGGCGAGAGGAGGCCGATGTTCGGCTCGATCGTGGTAGGCACCGACGGCTCTAGCACCGCCAAGGAGGCTGTCCGCCAGGCGACCGACCTGGCCCAGAGCGTCGGGGCAAAGCTCCACGTGGTGAGCGCCTACGAGCCCGTGCCCGAGGGGCGGCTGCAGGAGGAGCGTCAGGAGATGCCCGAGGACATGCAGTGGATGGTGAACCCGCGCGAGGACGTGAACAACACGCTCGAGGAGGCCGCGAACCGCATCAAGGAGGCCGGGGTCGAGGTGGAGACCCATGCCCGGGAGGGTGACCCGGCCGACGCCATCCTCGACGTGGCGGAGGAGCAGGGCGTCGACCTGATCGTGGTTGGCAACAAGGGGATGACCGGCGCCAAGCGCTTCCTGCTCGGGAGCGTCCCGAACAAGGTGTCGCATCACGCTCCGTGCAGCGTGATGATCATCAGGACCACGTAGGGCTGGATCGACCGAACTGGCGAGCGTTTCCGCGCCGGAGGCCGAGCCAGGGGCCGACGGCGAGCGGAGCGAGGG